>NZ_JBSGVG010000014.1:0-201779 GCF_053608345.1 Nocardia sp. NPDC055050 | reverse complement strand
GGTCGGCGGGGCCCGTTGTCAGGACTACCGGTCAGTCTTCGTAGGCATCCAGCGGCGGGCAGGAGCACACCAGATTGCGGTCACCGAACGCACCGTCGATGCGTCGCACAGAAGGCCAGACCTTCGGACGAGCATGGCCGATACCGCGCGGGTACACCGCGGTCTCCCGGCTGTACGGGTGGTTCCACTCGGCTACCAGGCTGGCAGCGGTGTGCGGCGCACCGCGCAGCGGGTTGTCGGTCACCGGCCACACCCCGGCCGCCACCTGGTCGATCTCACCACGGATGGCGATCATGGCGGCGATGAACTCGTCGATCTCCTCGAGGTTCTCGCTCTCGGTGGGTTCCACCATCAGCGTGCCCGCGACCGGGAAGCTCATGGTCGGCGCGTGGAAACCGTAGTCGGCCAGTCGCTTGGCCACATCGTCGACGGTGACGCCGGTCTGCTTGGTGATCTCCCGCAGATCCAGGATGCACTCGTGGGCGACCATGCCGTTCTCGCCGGTGTAGAGCACCGGGAAGTGAGCGTCGAGGCTGCGGGCGATGTAGTTGGCCGACGCGATCGCGGTCAGCGTCGCCGCGCGCAGGCCCTCGGCGCCCATCATCCGGATGTAGGCCCAGGTGATCGGCAGGATCGACGCGGAACCGTAGTTCGCCGCCGACACCGCGTGCGAACCGGCTTCGAGCGGGTCACCGGGCAGGTACTGCGCCAGGTGCGCACCCACCGCGACCGGGCCGACGCCGGGTCCGCCGCCGCCGTGCGGGATGCAGAAGGTCTTGTGCAGGTTCAGGTGGCTCACGTCGCCGCCGAACCAGCCCGGACGGGCAAGGCCGACAAGGGCATTGAGGTTCGCGCCGTCGACGTACACCTGGCCGCCGGCATCGTGCACGAGCGCGCACAACTCGGCGACCTCGTGCTCGTAGACGCCGTGGGTGGACGGGTAGGTGATCATGATGCAGGCCAGCCGGTCGGCGTGGTCGGCGATCTTGGCACGCAGGTCGTCGAGGTCGACGTCACCGTTCGCACGGCACTTGACCACCTCGACGCGCATGCCGACCATGGCCGCCGAGGCGGCGTTGGTCCCGTGCGCGCTGGACGGGATGAGGCAGGTGTCGCGGTGGTCGTCACCGCGATCGAGGTGGTAGCGGCGGATCGCGAGCAGGCCCGCGTACTCGCCCTGACTACCCGCATTGGGCTGCAGGCTCACCGCGTCGTAGCCGGTGATCTCGGCCAGCCACCGCTCGAGGTCGGCGATCAGCGTGCGGATGCCGGGGGTGTCCTCGGTGGGCGCGAAGGGGTGCAGGCGGGCGAAACCGGGCCAGGTGATGGGCTCCATCTCCGCGGTCGCGTTGAGCTTCATCGTGCACGAACCGAGCGGAATCATGCTGCGGTCCAAGGCGATGTCCTTGTCCGAGAGCGCGCGCAGGTAGCGCAACATGGCGGTCTCGGTGTGGTGGCGGGTGAACGCCGGGTGGGTCAGGTAGTCCGAGGTGCGGGTCTCGATCGCGGCGGGCTCGGCGCCCGCGCCCGCGTCGGGAGTCAGTGCGGTGCCGAAGGATTCGACGACGGCCGCGACATGCGCGTCGGTGGTGGCCTCGTCGCAGGCGATGGCGACGTGGTCGGCGTCGACCAGGCGCAGGTTGATGCCCTTCGACTTCGCCTTGGCGACAACCGCTTCCGCGCCGCCGGGCACGTGGGCGAGCACGGTGTCGAAGAAGGCACTGTGCACCACGGCCCCACCGAGGCCGGTCGCGACGGCAGCGGCGTGCTGGTGCACGCGGCGCGCGATGGCGCGCAGGCCGTCGGCACCGTGGTAGCTCGCGTACATCGCGGCGACGATCGCCAGCAGCACCTGGGCGGTACAGATGTTCGAGGTGGCCTTCTCGCGGCGGATGTGCTGCTCACGGGTCTGCAGCGCCAGACGGTATGCGGGCGCGCCGTCGGCGTCGACGGACACGCCGACCAGGCGACCGGGCAACTGGCGGGCGAAGGCGGTGCGCACGGCGAGGTAACCGGCATGCGGGCCGCCGAAGCCCATCGGCACGCCGAAGCGCTGGGTGGTACCGAAGCACACGTCGGCACCTTGTTCACCCGGCGGGGTGCTCAACGTCATCGCGAGCAGATCGGCGCCGGCGGCGACCAGTGCGCCGCGCTCGTGGGCGGCGGTGAACAGCGAGGTCCAGTCGACGAGGTGACCCGAGGCGCCCGGGGTCTGCACGATCACGCCGAAGAACTCGCCCTCCGGCAGCTCCCCGGTCGACAGGTCGGCCTCGATGATCTCGATGCCGAGCGGCTCGGCCCTGGTGCCGATGATGGTCTTGGTCTGCGGGAACAGATCGGCGTCGATCAGCAGCCGGTTCGACTTGGACTTGCCCGCACGGCGCAGCAGCGTCATCGCCTCGGCCGCGGCGGTGGCCTCGTCGAGCATGGAGGCGTTGGCGACGTCCATACCGGTCAGATCCGACACCATGGTCTGAAAGTTGAGCAGCGCCTCGAGCCTGCCCTGGCTGATCTCGGGCTGGTACGGGGTGTAGGCGGTGTACCAGGCGGGGTTTTCGAGCAGATTGCGCACCAGCACCGGCGGGGTGAGGGTGTCGTAGTAGCCCAGACCGATCATCGAGGTGGCGACGGTGTTCGCCTGCGCCAGCGTGGCCAGTTCCTCGAGCACCTCGTGCTCGGAGGCGGGCGCGGGCAGCGCGCCGAGGCCGGACTCGTCGAGGATCGTGGCGGGCAACGCCGTGGTCGCGAGCGCGTCGAGGGACTCGACGCCGATGGTCGCGAGGATCCGGGCGAGTTCGCCGGAATCGGGTCCGATGTGGCGGTCGGCGAACGAACGGGTCACGGCAGCTCCAGGTCGGGCGGGTCGACCTCATGGTCGACGGGTACCAGCCCTCCCCCTCTGTCTGTGCGCCTGAGAGATTCGGAAACCCGGCCCCCGAAACGGGAAGACCGTGCCCCTTTCCCCGTGGGCGGGCAGCCGGATGCCACCGCTTTCCAGAGGCGTCGAATCACCGTGCGGTCCCTGTTGCCTGAGAGATTGACGGGGAGGTGCTGCTCCTTCGGCGCCCCGATTCTCACGAACCGAGGACTCTCCCGCACGGCGGCGACGCACCACCGATTCTAGATGCAGCGAACCCCCGGTCGCGCCACCAGGGGCCCGCCGGGGGTGTAGTGCTGATCACTGTCGCGCCTCTCCGCGCCTTCGGGCCGGACTCAGGTGCGGGGCTGGGCGGCAAACGCGGCCGAGTGGAGACGAGACGGCCGGTCGGCACGACTAACCGGTTTTCCGGTTCTCCCTCACCTTGCGTCGAAAAGAGAGCTCGTCTTCGGGGCGGTCGGTGATGGCGGTGGCTCGTTCTGCCGGGAAGTCCGCGATCGCGCCGGTCAGCTCACGCATGGCGCCACCGACGGCGATCCCGAAGACTCCCTGGCCGCCCTGCAGTAAATCGACGACTTCCTCGGGTGAGGTGCACTCGTACACCGAGGTGCCGTCGGAGAACAGGGTGATCCCGGCCAGATCGCCCACGCCACGACTGCGCAGGTGATCGACGGCGATCCGGATGTTCTGTAAAGAGATGCCCGCGTCCAGCAGCCGCTTCACGATCTTGAGGACAAGGATGTCCTTGAACGAGTACAGCCGCTGGCTGCCCGATCCCGCCGCACCACGGATCGACGGCACGACCAGCCCGGTCCGGGCCCAGTAGTCGAGCTGACGGTAGGTGATACCGGCGACCTGACACGCGCTCGGCACCCGGTAGCCGACCAGATCGTCCGGAACCGAGTCGTCCGGGAACAAGCCAGGCTGTACGACATCCTGCGTTTGTTCTTCCACTGATCGCTCCTTCTGCCGACGTTCTCGGGTCGGAGTCACGACGGATGTTGCCCGACTTTCGAGGTTACTCCTGCCATTGTCGGACCTGCGGTGTTGTCACACCAAGCACCAAACGCCGCGATTCCCTGGACCTCTACTTAAGGTTTAGAAGATCGTGATCAGCTGTCGGTCGCCTTGAAGTCGTCGGGTGAGACCGACTCCAGGAACTCCTTGAACTTCTCCACCTCGTCCTCGCGTTCGTCGGGCATCACCAAGCCCGCCTCGGCGAGCACCGGCTCTTCCGCGTAGATCGGGCACCCGACGCGCAAGGCGATCGCCACCGAGTCCGACGGTCGCGCCGAGACCCGTAGATCGCCGTCGAAGACCAGATCCGCGTAGAAGGTGCCCTCCTGCAGATCCACGATCCGCACTTCCTTGAGTGTGTGTCCCAGCTCGGTGATCAGAATCTTGATCAGATCGTGAGTGAGCGGACGGATCGGCGTGACCCCCTCCTGCTCGAGCACGATCGCGGTGGCCTCGGCCTGCCCGATCCAGATCGGCAGATACCGCTCCCCCGAAGCCTCCCGCAGCAGCAGCACGGGCTGGTTCTGTGGCTGCTCGACACGGATGCCGATGACACGCATCTCGCTCATGAGTAAGTCCTGCCTCCCATACTCGGCCGCCGGCCGGCACGACAGCTGCACAGCTCGCCGTATCAACGAGTCTAGGCGAATTCTGGGGCGTGCAAGAAAGACGTTCGCGCCGAAATCGGTGTGTAGCCGGGGCGATACCTGATCACCGGGCCGGGTGTGTCAGCCGCCGAGGGCTGTGCGCACCGCGGCTTTGACCAATGCGGCGTGCAGGTTCAGCGACAGCGCCGCGAGTTCGCGCACGGTCTCCTCGGCGCGAGCGCGCGCATCGGCATCGCGACTCTTCGCGATCGGCGCGGCGATCTGCGCGATCAGCGCTGCCTCGCGATCGGCGGCGAGTTTGAAGGCGCGCAGATGACGAGCCTCCAGGCCGAATTCGGCCATCGCCTTCGCCGCGTGTGCCAGCGTGACCGCATCGGACTCGAAGAATCCGCCCGCGCCGGGAACGATGAGTCCCGCGCGCAGCAGATCGTCGAGGAAACGGTCGTCGATGTCGGCCTTGGCGAGCAGGTCGGACCTGGTGAGCCGCACGCCGACGTCGACGCGCAATTCCTCGGGCGTGATCGCGCCCGTCACGATGCCGAGGCGGCGCGGCGCGGCCGGGCTCGTCGACTCGGTATCGGCCTCCGCGGAGCCGGACACACCGTGCCCGGCCTCCGCGGAGCCGTGGTGGGAGTGCGCGCGGGCGCGCGCTTCACGCACGCCCAACGTCGCCGCACCACTGTCGATCGCTTCCAACTGCTCCTTGATCACCTTCAACGGCAGGTACTGATCGCGTTGCGCGGTCAGCACGAAACGCAGCCGTTCGTAGTCGGCCACCGAGAACCGCCGGTATCCCGACGGTGTCCGTTCCGGCCGGATCAGGCCCTCGGATTCGAGGAACCGGATCTTGGAGATGGTGATATCAGGAAAATCTGGTCGCAGCAGGTCGAGTACGGAGCCGATCGACATCCCTCCGCGCGCCCACTGCGCCGCCCCTGTCACAGCACTGTGCCCGTTACGGGCACCAGTACCGTTGGGGTCATCGCGACCCCGCGCCCGACGCCGACTCGTTCGCCTGCGTGCGCGGACCGGTCAGGAAGACCAGCCGGAACTTGCCGATCTGGACCTCGTCGCCGTTCTGCAGCTCCGAGGAGTCCACCGGCTCCCGGTTGACGTAGGTGCCGTTGAGGCTGCCCACATCGACGACCTGGAACGAGTCGTCGTCCTGACGGAACTCGGCATGCCGACGGCTGACCGTGACGTCATCCAGAAAAATGTCACTGTCGGGATGGCGGCCGGCCGAAGTGGTCGGCTGATCCAGCAGGAAACGCGAGCCCGCGTTCGGGCCACGCTTGACCACCAGGAGGGCCGCACCGGCCGGCAGGCCCTCGACGCCCTGAACCGGCTGTTCGCCGGTCGGCTCTGCGGAGCGCGACGCGTCGACCTCGTTGAGGAAGTCCGCGCGGAAGACCGACGTCGTCTCGGCCGCGGTTTCCCCGTAACCCGGGTCCCTGTTCTCGCTCACCGTTTCTCTCCTCCTCGAACCTGATTATCCATGCAAGCAGGTGCTGTATTCGGCGACACGACCGGCGCGATCACATCGCCAGGAAAAGATCCCGGCGTCGATTCCCCGACGTATCCGCTTGGCTTTGACCGTACCCTGCCGGGGCGTGCCCGTGCAGGGAGAACTGTGAAGGCTGAGTCAGCCCCCGATAACTCCTTGGTAACCCGCTGCATCCAGCAGTTCACCGAGGGCGGAATCGAGGGTTGCCTCGTCGTCGAACGCGAGCTCGAACAGCCAACCCTCGTTGTAGGGATCTTCGTTGAGCGTCTCCGGCGTCTGGACCAGATCCTCGTTCACCGCAACGACTTTGCCGGTGAGCGGAGCGTAGATGTCGGACACGCTCTTGGTCGACTCGACCTCGGCGATGCTGTCGCCGACGGTCACGTCTTTGTCGACATCGGGCAGCTGGACGAACACGACGTCACCCAGCTGTGACTGGGCGTAATCGGTGATGCCGACACGGACCGCCGTGGGGCTGGTCCGCCGCACCCATTCGTGCTCTTCGGTGTAGCGCAGTTCCTCAGGGGTCTGGGTCACTGGACGTCCTTTCATCGTCGACGTTGCACGCAACAGTATCGACTAGCTCCCCCGGTGCGGCACAGGCGGTATCGATCGCGCGACCGCGACCGCGAGCCCCGCGTAGAGCAGCCCGGTCCAGACGTAGAGTGCCGTGCCCCAGATCAGCAGGGCCCAGCCGAAGGCCCACCCGAAACTCGCCCCCGCCCAGTCCATCTCCCCGGTCAATATCCACGGCAGCGCCGACATCAGCGCGAAAGTGGCCGCTTTGCCCAGGTAGATCACTTCCGGCGCGGGTAGTTCGCGCCGCTTGTACACCGAAAGGGTCGCGGTGAGTACCAGATCGCGTGCGATCAAGATCACTGCCAGCCACCACGGCAGCAGGCCGCGCACAACGAAGGCCACCAGGGTCGTCACCAGATAGAGCCGATCGACGAGCGGGTCGAGCAGCGCTCCCAGACGCGAGGACTGATCGAGCAATCGGGCGAGTTTGCCGTCGAGGAAATCGGTGAAGCCGCTGGCGATCAGCAAGGCGAAGGCCCAGCCGTCGGCGTGGCGGACCAGCAGCAGCCAGAGGAAGACGGGGATGCCGATCAACCGCACCACGCTCAGCGCGTTGGGCACGGTCAGGATGCGGTCGCTGAACACGCCACCGGTTTCGGTGTCGTGCGTGCCCGGCGTTCCTGATTCGGTTGCCACGCCCCTGCTTACCGCACCGACCCCGTCCGGCGCCATCCGGCCACGCCGAAACGCCGTCAACTCCGCTGTGTACCGAGCGCCACGCTGCCCGGCGCGCGGCAACCGGCTAACCTCGGCAATCGTGTCCGACAGTGGTATTGATCTGCGTTCCTACGTCTCCGCCGAGGACGCCCGCGAGCGTGGCCGGGCTGCCCGGCGGCGGGTGCCTGTCACCGAGCGTGACCGTGCCGCGGCGAGCCCCGATCGGCCGACGGTGCGCGAATTCATCGACATCAGCAACCGTGGCCGGATCGAACGTCTGATCCCGTTGCGGATCGGGCGGATGATCGCCTCGCCGTTCACCTTCTTCCGCGGCGCCGCGGGCCTGATGGCCGCCGACCTCGCCGCCGGACCGGACAGTGGTCTGGCCGCCCAGATCTGTGGTGACGCCCACGCCGCCAACTTCGGCCTCTACGGCACTCAACGTGGCGAGATCGTGATGGATATCAATGATTTCGACGAGACGGTCATGGGCCCGTGGGAGTGGGATCTGGAGCGTCTGGCGGCAAGCCTCGTGCTGGCGGGACGCGAGAGCGGCGTCGACGAGGACGATTGCCTGCGCGCGGCACGCGATGCCGCCCGTTCCTACCGTCATACCGTCGGCGAATTGGCCGACATGCCGTTCATGCAGTCCTGGACGGCGTTGCCCGACGAGTCGATCCTCACCAGCGCCAAAGCCGAAGACCTGCTCGACGACTTCAAGAAGGCCGCGAAGAAGGCGCGCAAGAACACCAGCGCCAAGGTGGTGGCGAAGTGGACCGAGCACCTCGACGACCACGAGACCGACATCCGCAAACACCGTTTCGTCAGCGATCCACCCGTGCTGACCGCGGTCGACACGCCGGTGTCGGAAGCCGTGATCGACGGCCTGCAACGCTACGCGAGCACCATCCGGGAATCCCGGCGCAACCTGCTGGCCAGGTTCGCGGTCTCCGATGTCGCATTCCGCATCGTCGGCACCGGCAGCGTCGGCCTGCACAGCTATGTGGCGCTGTTGCACGGCAACGACGGCGAGGCGGTGGTGTTGCAGGTCAAGCAGGCGCGCCCATCCGCCCTCGCGCCGTTCCTGCCGCCCACCGAGCCCCGGCACGAGGGTGAACGGATTGTGGTCGGCGCGCGGACCGTGCAGTCCGAGACCGACATCCTGCTCGGTTGGACGACCGTCGAACTCGACGAGTCGCTGCCCTTCATCGTGCGTCAGTTCCGCAATCTCAAGGGCAGCATCGACCCGGCGGAACTGTCCGCCGACGATCTCGACGACTACGGCCGCCTCGCCGGCGCCCTGCTGGCCCGCGCGCACGCTCGCTCTCTCGACCCGCGCGCGCTGGCGGGGTATCTGGAAACCGACGATGACGACGACGAGCGGTTCGAGGACTCGGTGGCCCGCTTCGCGGTGCGCTACGCCGACCGCACCGAGGCCGATCACGCCGACCTCGTCGCCGCCGTGGACGCGGGCACGGTCGCCGCCGAACAGGATTGATCGAGCTACGATGTACGCCAACGGTTCTCGGCACAACGAAGGGCGGTCTCCATGCTCGTGCGCGTGCAGAATGCGGCAGGCAGCGATGCCGAGGCGGCACTGATCGACTGGTTGCGCACGTGGAAGGACCCGGCGAGCCCGCACGGCGTCGCCACGATCAACTGCAGCCTGTTCCACCAGGATCGGCTGCATCAGTTCGACGCGGTGGTCTGGACTCCGACCAGTTGCGTGATCATCGAGGCGGAGACGTTCACCGCCCCGCAGGACGGCGTGCTCGAGATCCCGCTCAACGGTCCGTGGATGGTCTCCGGCGAACTCGCCCAGTTCGCGGGCGCGGAGAAATCGACGCCGCTGGAACGTTCGCGTGATCACACCTTCGCCCTGCAGGACTATCTCGCCGCGCGCGGGCTGGGCCAGCGCGCGGTGCACGGTCTCGGCCTGATCGTGCCGATGCCCGGCGCCCAGATCGACGTGCACCAGGGCTGGAGCGACCCGAGCTTCGATGTGATCGTCACCGACGACCCGCAACGGCTCGAGATGTATTTCGAGTTGCTGGCCGAGAAGGAACACAACCTCTGGACGGCCAACGACGTCGCCATCGCGTTCCGTGGCCTCGGTATCCTGCCGTTCCTGCCCGCGCCACAGGATCTGCTCAACGAGGGCTTCCTCGGCCCGATCGATGTGACGCTGTGGCACGGCGGGCCCACCCAGGCTGCCGCGGAGTCCTATGCCGAGCAACAGGCCGAGCTCGAACGCCAGGCGCAGTCCCGGGGCATGGTCGCGCCGTGGTACAGCCCGTGGAAGCTGTATCCGCGGGTCGGCGGCGATCTCGATTTCGGCCGGGCGTTCCTGCGGATCACCCTCGCTCTCGGCATGATCGTGGCCATCGTGTGGGTGCTGTGGTTCCTGGTCACGGCGGTGCTCACCTACGGTCCGGCCTGAGCGGCGCCGGACGGCGGCTATCGTCGCGTTCGTGATCGACCGTGTCGGTAGTACCTCCGCTGTGCGGGTGGCAGCGATCGGCGCCGGTGCCGCGCTGACCGCGTCGCTGCCGTTGACGTTCCCCGCGGACGGCGGCCCGACCGAGCTGGATTCGGTGGTGCCGGACAACACCGTCTCCGCCGGCCTCGCGCAGGTACTCGTCACGCCGAGTAACGCGCCGGTGGTCGTGGCGCTGCTCCTGGCTGCGTGTGCTTTTTTCGCGCTCCACCGGCAGTGGTGGCGGGCCGTGACCATGCTGGTGGTTCCCGAGGTCGCGTTGGTGGTCAACACCTGGTTGCTGAAACCACTGTGGGATCGGCAGCTGGACGACCATCTCGCCTACCCGAGCGGGCACACCGTCCACATGGTCGCTGTCGCAACAACTTTCGCGTGCCTGGTGGCCGACCTGCGGACACGGATCGCGGTCGCGACGCTCACCGTGCTCGCCCTGATCGCGATCACCCCCGCGATGGCCGAGCTGGGCTACCACCACCCCACCGATGTCCTCGGTGGGGCGGCGGCGGCCGCCTCGATGGCGATCGGCCTGTGCTGGATCTCCGATGCCCTACACGCCCGGCGCGCCGCCTAGCGACGATCGAAAACGCTGGCGTCGTGCAGCATTTCGGCGCGCAACATCGTCTCGGGCACACCCATCGCCTCCACCAGGGTCAGCGCGTCCGGACGCAGGCGGTCGACGAGTTCGTTCACCCCGCGCCGCACCGCCTTGGCCCGCTCCACCGACATGAACCGGTGCATGATGTACCAGGCCAGGTTCTCCTCCAGCGAGGCGTAAACGAAAAGGTCGCAGACGGTTTCGGCCAGCGCCTTGGCATCCGGGTCCTCGATGGTGGCGATGCCGTCGACGAATTCCTCGAGCACGAGCCGGTCGATGTGCGCGGCGCCGGCGGCCAGGATGTGGTCCTGGGCATTGTTGAACGCCTCGAACGGGCCGGTGTCGGCGGCGCGGGCGCGCAGCCGGTGCGCGGCGGTGCGCAGCAGGTAGTCCTCGCGGTCGGCGAACAGCTGTAGCTGGACGTCGCGTTTGGACAGGTCGCCTTCGTCGACGGACTCGTCGTTGCGGTCGCGCAGGGTCTGGATCAGCTGCCGCACGCCCGAGCGTTTGCGCACCACGTCACCGGCCATGGTGGCGGCGAAGCGCACCCAGCCGAGTGCGTCGAGGTCGCGGACCTCGTCGGAGTAGGCGGTGAGCAGCTCCTTCGCCACGAGCTGGGTCAAGACGACGTTGTCACCTTCGAAGGTGGTGAACACATCGGTATCGGCTTTCAGCGTCACCAGGCGGTTCTCGGTGAGATAGCCGGCGCCGCCGCAGGCTTCGCGGCATTCCTGAATCGCCCGTGTGGCATGGCGGGTCTGAGCCACCTTCAGACCGGCGGCACGCTTCTCCAGCGCCCGCTGTGAGCTCGGTTCGGTGTTTTCCCCGCGCTGGATCTCGTCCATCCGGCGCACGAGGTCGTTCTGGGCGAAGGCCAGCGCGAACGACTTCGCGACCAGCGGCAGCAGCCTGCGCTGATGGCTGCGGTAGTCCAGCAGCAGGGTCTCCTCACCGGTATCGGGGTCGGCGAACTGCCGGCGTGCCAACGCGTAGCGGACGGCGATACTCAGTGCCACCCGCGCGCCCGCCGCGGCCGCGCCACCCACACTGACCCGGCCACGCACCAGCGTGCCGAGGGTGGTGAAGAAACGGCGGCTCGGGTTCTCGATCTCCGAGCTGTAGGTACCGTCCGCGGACACATCGGCGTAGCGATTGAGCAGGTTCTCGCGGGGGATCCGCACCTGGTCGAAGACGATCCGGCCGTTGTCGACGCCGGGCAGGCCGCCCTTGATACCGTCGTCGTAGGTGGTCACGCCGGGCAGGTCCGCGCCGAGGTCGTCACGGATCGGCACCAGCAGGCAGTGCACCCCTTTGCTCTCGCCGCCGACGATCAGCTGAGCGAACACCGCGGCCATCCGCGCGTGCACCGCGGCACCACCGATGTAGTCCTTACGCGCCGACGGGGTCGGGGTGTTGACGACGAATTCCTGGGTGGCCGGGTCATAGGTGGCCGTGGTCTCCAGATCGGCGACATCGCTGCCATGGCCCGACTCGGTCATCGCGAAACAGCCGAGCAGATCGAGCGAGATCAGGCGCTTGATGAAGTCACGGTGACGTTCGGTGCCCAGGTTCTCCACCGCGCCACCGAACAGTCCCCACTGCACGCCGGATTTCACCCACAGCGACAGGTCGGTGTAGGCGAGCATCTCCAGCCCGACGACCGCGCCGCCGGGATCACCGGTGCCGCCGTTCTCGGGCCGGAACCCGCGCTCGGGGTAGCCCATGGTCGCGATGACCCGCATCTGGTCGAGCACGCGAGCTCTCGCCGCGTGGATGTCGAGTTCGGGATCGTCGGTGAATCCCGCACCGGCGAGCTGGGTGCGCGCCTGCTCCCTGACCGTGCGCCACGGTCCGTCCAGCGCTGCGCGGAGATGTTCTGCCGTCGTCGATGTGCCGGTAGCCATGGCTTCGACATTAGCCCGCACACGATGGGTCACCCAGGCCCGAAACTCGGATCGGGTGAAAGTCTTGCCAACGGATTGAACACGCGTTTAGCATATTGAACATGCGTTCAGCCGATCTCACCACCGCCGCCAGGATTCGCGATGCCGCGATCGAATTGTTCGGTGAGCAGGGCTTCGGCGTCGGCGTACGGGCCATCGCCGCCGCAGCCGGGGTGTCACCCGGGCTGGTGAACCATCACTTCGGCTCCAAGGACGGCCTGCGCGCGGTCTGCGACGATCGTGTGCTCGAGATCATCCGCGACGAGAAGCTGCGCGCGATCCAGGCGCCCGGTCCCGCGGGGATCTTGAACGCGATGGCCGAGATCGAGATGTACGCACCCCTGGTGGCCTACATACTGCGCAGCTTCCAGGCAGGCGGCCCGCTGTCGGAGTCATTGCTCGAACACATGATCTCCGACGCGGAGCAGTACATGCAGACCGCCGTCGACGAGGGCAAGGCCAAGCCGAGTCGCGACCACGCGGCCCGCGCTCGCTACATCGTGCTCTGCCATGTCGGCGCGATGAACCTCTACCTCCAGATGCGCATGCAGCGCGAAGGAAAACTCGATTACCGCAAGGCGATTCGTGAGCTGTCCGACGAGATCACCTTCCCGGCGCTCGAGCTCTACACCCAAGGATTACTCACCGATTCCACCATGCTCGACACCCTTTTCGAGGAGTAGACGATGCCCTCCCCCACCACCGACCGGGTCATCGATGTCGCGGGCCTGCGAAAGACGTTCGGCCGCTTCACCGCGCTCGACGGACTCGACCTCCACGTCAGCACCGGCGAAATCCACGGTTTCCTCGGTCCCAACGGCGCAGGCAAGTCCACCACCATCCGAATCCTGCTCGGAGTACTGCGCGCGACCGGTGGCGAAGCCGCGGTCTTCGGCCGAGACCCCTGGACCGATGCCGTCGACCTGCATCGCCGGATCGCCTATGTCCCCGGCGATGTCACGCTGTGGCCGTCACTGTCGGGCGGTGAGACGATCGACCTGCTCGCCCGCATGCGCGGCGGGCTGGACGAGTCACGCCGCGGCGAGCTGATCGAACGCTTCGAACTCGACCCCACCAAGAAGGCGCGCACCTATTCCAAGGGCAACCGGCAGAAAGTCGCACTGGTGTCGGCCTTTTCGGCGAACGCGGATCTGCTGATCCTCGACGAGCCCACCTCGGGTCTGGACCCGCTGATGGAGCAGGTCTTCCAGGACTGCGTGCGCGATGCCGCCGCCCGTGGCGCGACGGTGCTGCTGTCGAGCCACATCCTGTCCGAGGTCGAGCACTTGTGCGACCGGGTCACCATCATCCGCGCCGGGCGTACCGTCGAATCCGGTTCGCTCAACGACCTGCGCCATCTGAGCCGCACTGCCATCACCGCCGACCTGATCGGCGATCCCGGCGATCTGAGCACGATGCCCGGGGTCGGCGATGTCGAACGAGACGGTTCGACCCTGCGCTGCCAGGTCGACGCCGACCACCTCGGCGCACTGATCCGGGTACTCGGCGACGCGGGGGTCCGTAGCCTGACCAGCGCACCACCGACGCTAGAGGATCTGTTCCTTCGCCACTACCACGTCGACGACGCCGAGACCGCGGAGAAGGTGCGGGCATGACTGCGACAGCCGCTCTCCCCCGTTTCGCCGGAACTGCTCGCACCGCAGGCGAATTCGCCGGCACCGGCCAGATGCTGCGCCTGTATCTGCGCCGCGACCGGGTGGTCGCGCCGCTGTGGTCGCTGCTGATCGGGCTGATGCCCGCGCTGCAGATCGTGTCGATCAAGGACATCTACACCACCGGAGAACAACTCGACCACTTCGCGGCGACCACGGCGGCCAGCCCCGCGCTGATCGCCATGTACGGACCCGTTTTCAGCTCGGCACTCGGTTCCATCGGCACCTGGAAGGCCGGGGCGATGTACGCGATGATCGCGATCGCCGCGGTACTCACGGTCATCCGCCACACCAGGGTCGAGGAGGAGACCGGGCGCGCGGAACTGGTCGGCGCCACCAGCATCGGCCGCTTCGCCGGCCTCACCGGAGCACTCCTGCTCACCTACGGTGCTTCGGCGGTTGCCGGAATCGTCTGTGCCGCTTCACTGATGGCCACCGATCTGCCTGCCGGAGGGTCGGTCGCCTTCGGCGCCGCACTCGCCGGCTCCGGTGTGGTCTGGGGTGCGGTGGCCGCCGTCGCCGCGCAGGTCAGCACCGGCGCGCGGCTTGCCCGTGGCATCGCGCTGGGCGCACTGGGCGCGGCGTTCGCGGTACGTGCGGTCGGCGATGCGGGAAACGGTGTGCTGTCCTGGTTTTCGCCGCTGGGGTGGTGCCTGCAGATCCGCCCGTTCGCCGACGAACGCTGGTGGGTGCTCGTACCGATGGCTGCCCTCGCCACCGGCGCGACGCTGCTCGCCTATCGGTTGCTGCGGACACGCGATATCGGCGCGGGATTGCTGGCCGACCGCCCCGGACCGGCCGTCGCGGGCACCGCGCTGTCGGGTCCGGTGGGTCTGGCCTGGCGGCTGCAGCGAGGTTCGCTGCTCGCCTGGACGACCGGTTTCGCCCTCTACGGTCTGCTCATCGGCGGTGCGGTCAACAGCATCGGCGGCATGCTCGACGACAGCGGCACCCTGCAGGACGTGGTCACCTCGATGGGCGGGTCGGCCGATCTGGAGAAGTCGTTCATCGCCTACGCCGTCACCATGCTGGCCGCCGCGGCCGCCGCCTACTCCGTGTCGGCGCTGCTGCGATTGCACGAGGAGGAGAACTCCGGGCGCGCGGAGACGGTCCTGGCCGCCGCGGTGAGCCGCGTGCGCTACGCGTCGAGCCACCTGCTGTTCGCGATCGGCGGACCCGCCGTGGCACTGCTGACCGCGGGCCTGGCGATCGGCATTGTCTGGGGCGCGACAGACGGCGATCTCCCCGGCAAGGTCGGCGAGTCCTTGGGCGCGGTCGCGGTACAACTGCCCGCGGTCTGGGTGGTCACCGCCATCGCGATGCTGTTGTTCGGCGCACTGCCCAAGTACGCGGCACTTGCGTGGGGCGTGCTGAGCGCGATGATCGTGATCTTCGTGCTGGGCTCGCTGGGCAGCTTCTCGCAGTGGATCCTCGATCTGGTGCCCTTCGTCCACCCGCCGAAGCTGCCGGGTGCGGCGTTCGACATGGTGCCGATCGGCTACCTGCTCGCCCTCGCGGGGGCGGGGATCGCGGTGGGGCTCATGGCCTTCCGCCGGCGCGACCTGCGCTGACCGGGAGCGCGCGCTCCGCGTAGCCGAGCCGGGGTGGTGAGTCGACTCGCCACCCCGGTTTCAGTACGCGCCGTCGCCGCGGGTGACCGCTCCGATGGTGCGCGCGATCAACGCCAGATCCAGCACCATCGACCAGTTCTCGACATAGGACAGGTCGAGGCGCACCGAGTCCTCCGGCGACAGATCCGACCGTCCGCTGACCTGCCACAACCCGGTGACGCCCGGCTTCACCAGCAGCCGCCGCCGCATCTCCCCGTCGTAGCTGTCGACCTCACGTTGCACCTGCGGCCGTGGCCCGACGACGCTCATGTCGCCGCGCAGCACATTGAAGAACTGGGGCAGCTCGTCGAGGCTGTACTTGCGCAGGAAGCGGCCGACGGCGGTGACCCGCGGATCGTCTTTGACCTTGAAGAACAACGGATTTCCACCGTGGCGCTCGATGAGCGCCTCCACCGCGTGGTCGGCGTCGACGAGCATGCTGCGGAACTTGATCATCCGGAACGGAATACCGTCGCGCCCGATCCGCTCCGACAGGTAGAACACCGGCCCCGCACTCGTCATCTTCACGGCGATCGCGATGGCGGCCAGCATCGGCGCGACGAGCACCAGCACGGTCGCGGCGAAACACACATCGAACAGCGCTTTGCGGCTCGACTTCGCCCGTCCGTAGCGCGGCGGGTCGATGTGCAGCATCGGCATCCCCGCGACGAGGCGGTTGGTCAGCCGCGCCCCCGCGATGTCGGCGATGCCGGGCGCGACGATCAGATCGACGCCGAGAGGATCCAATGCCCATGCCATCCGCCGCAACTCGGCGGGTCCGAGATGGTCGGTCGCAGCCACGGCCACGGAGTCGGCGCCACTGCGGCGCACCGCCTCCAGCACCGAGCGATCGTCGCCGAGCACCGACGGCCCGTCGGACGTATCGAACTGCGCGCTCACCGATCCCGCGGGCACGCAGACACCGACCACGCGATAGCCGGAGCCGGGATCGCCGGTGAACGCCGACGCCATCGCCTGCGCGGCCTCCGGCGAACCCACGACCAGCACCGCGATGTGGCACCGCCCTTGCGCGCGCCACCGCCGCAACCGCCATCGCCACGCCAATCGCCCCACGACCAGCGCGAACAGCCCGGCGGGCAACGCGATGGCGAGATAGCCGCGCGCGACCTCCACCCGGAACAGCAGCGCGAGGATCGCGAGCACACCGAACAGCCGCAGGGTCGCCGACACCAGCCTGCGGAACTCCTCGGTCCCGGTGCCGACCACCTGCGGGGTGCGGCTGCCGTAGCCGTGCAGCAACGCCAGCCACCCGGCGGCCAACGCCAGCGACACCACGGAGTAGCCGACCTCGTAGGGCAGCGGCCACGCCAGCGGCGGCGCGGCGGGACCGCCGAAGCGGATGACCTGTGCCGCCGCGACCGCACCGAACACCGCGATCACATCGGTCACCGCCAACCGCTGGACCAGTGCGCTCTGCCAACTCTCGCGTTGGGTGCGGCGCAGCACCTGGACACCGTTGACAACATCGACGTCGCCACTCCCGGTGAGCTCGTAGCTCATGAACCCACACCTCCCCTTCGGGCGACGAATCGTTTCCCGATCCCCGTCGACCGGAATGCGGCCGTTGCGGCCGTCCTACTTCCCGTCGATTCGATACCCGCCTGCTGATTGTTACAGACCACCAGCAGGGGTTCTTTCCGAAGACTCACCGCCACAAGGGATTCCAGTAGTTAGCCACTTCACAGCGCAATCGGACAGCTATCACCGAACCGCTATTGCCTTTCGATATGAATGCAGGACAATCACTTTCACAAGTGATCGCCATCACAAACAGAGGAGGAATGGTCGTCCTCGCCGACAGTTAGCCGGTGCCGGATCGGCCTGGTATAACTCCGAAAATTACCATGAATCTGTTTCCGCCCGAATGTTTCGGGGCACTCTTTCTGCCCGCCGCGCTGTAACGTCTGTGCCCACTGATCCGACTTCCGGCATGACCGGCATGAGCCGCGACAGCTCGGGTGAACAGGTATGAAGGTGGGGGCTCCACGTGCAATGTCGACTCTGTGACTCCGAACGGCTCACGAGCGTGCTCGACCTGGGCGCCACCCCACCGTGCGAGAGCTTTCTGTCCGCCGCCGAACTCGACCTGCCCGAATCGACGTATCCGCTGCACCTGCGGTTGTGCGAGGACTGCCTGCTGTTACAGATCCCGGCGCTGATCACCCCCGAGGACACCTTCACCGAGTACGCGTACTTCTCCTCGTTCTCCGACAGCTGGGTCCGCCACGCCGAGCAGTTCGTCACCGCGACCGCCGAACGACTCGGCCTCGGCGGCGATTCGTTCGTCGTCGAGGTGGCGAGCAACGACGGCTACCTGCTGCGACACGCGGTCGCGCGCGGCATCCGCTGTCTGGGCATCGAGCCCTCGGTCAATGTCGGACGCGCGGCCCGCGCGGTCGGCGTACCGACGGACACCGCGTTCCTGGAGCAGGATTCGGCCGCACGGATCCGCGCCGAGCACGGACCGGCCGACCTGGTGGTCGCCAACAACGTCTACGCCCACGTACCCGACCTGCGCGGGTTCACCCACGCGCTGCGTACCCTGCTCAGCGACGACGGCTGGTGCAGCATCGAAGTGCACCACGCGCTGAACCTGGTCCAGCTCGGCCAGTTCGACACCATCTACCACGAGCACTTCCAGTACTACACCGTCCATTCGGCGCAGCGCGCGCTGGCGATCGCCGGCCTGACCGTCGTCGACGTGGAACTGCTGGACACCCACGGTGGCTCGATCCGGCTGTGGGCACGCCCCGACGCGGTCGCCGAACCCACCGCCCGGGTCGCCGAGGTCCTCGACCTCGAGCGTGCGGCGGGGCTGCACGAACCCGCCGGCTACGCCGCGCTGGGTGCCCGTGCCGAATCGGTTCGCCACGAGCTGCTGCGTTTCCTGCTCGACTGCCGCGCTGCGGGTAAGCGGGTGGTCGGCTACGGCGCGCCGGGCAAGGGCAACACGCTGCTCAACTACTGCGGCATCCGGCCCGACCTGCTCGAGTACACCGTGGACCGCAACCCCTACAAGCACGGCCGCTACACCCCCGGCACCCGGATTCCGATCCATCCGCCGGAACGCATCGACGCGGACAAGCCCGATGTGGTGCTGGTCCTGCCGTGGAATCTCGAAACCGAGATCACCGCTCAACTCAGCCACGTCGGCGAATGGGGTGGCGAACTGATCTACCCCCTGCCGGTGCTGCATCGCGCCGCCATGGCGGGCGAACCGGTCGCGGCCGGCGCACTCTCCGAATGAAGGTGAACGAACCGATGAAGGTCGTATTGTTCTGTGGCGGATACGGCATGCGCATGCGCGGCGGATCCGACGACGTCGTCCCCAAGCCGATGCAGCTGGTCGGGCCGCGCCCGTTGCTGTGGCACGTGATGCGCTATTACGCGCACTACGGACACACAGAGTTCGTGCTGTGTCTCGGTTACGGCGCCGAGCACATCAAGAACTTCTTTCTCACCTACCAGGAGTCGGCGTCCAACGACTTCGTGATCCGCAACGGTGACGTGGAGCTGCTGGGCAGCGACATCAGCGACTGGACGATCACCTTCGTCGACACCGGCGTCGAATCCGCGATCGGGGAGCGACTGCGCCGCGTGCGCGAGCACCTCGACGGCGACGAATACTTCCTGGCCAACTACGCCGACGTCCTCACCGACGCACCGCTGGACACCATGATCGAGCGTTTCCATGCCTCGGGTGCGGCCGCGTCGATGATGGTGGTGCCGCCGCAGTCCTCGTTCCACTGTGTGGACATCTCGCCGACCGGTGAGGTGAAGGACATCGTGCCGGTGGCGCAGATGCCGCTGTGGGAGAACGGCGGATATTTCGTGCTCAGCCAGGAGATCTTCGATCTGCTGCCCCCTGGCGGCGATCTGGTGGCCGACGCGTGCGGCGCGCTCGCCGGGCAGGGCAGGCTCTTCGGGTATCAGCACATGGGTTTCTGGAAACCGGCCGACACCTTCAAGGAACGCGCCGAACTCGACGACGCCTACCGCAACGGCACCCGGCCGTGGATGGTGTGGGACCGGCCGTGATCGGGCTGTTCACCACCCCGCCGCGCCGGATCGCGGTGCTCGGCGCGCACTGCGACGACATCGCGATCGGGATGGGGGCAACGCTTCTCGCGCTCACCGGCGCCGATCCCGAGGTCGAGGTACGCGCGCTCGTCCTCTCCGGTGGCGGCACCGCACGTGAGGACGAGGAGCGGGCGGCGCTCACCGCGTTATGCTCGGGCAACAAGCCGGAACTGCACGTCCTCGATGTGCCCGACGGCCGCGCGCCCGCGCACTGGGATCGGATCAAGGACGCACTGGCGGTCTTTCGTCGTGGCGGTGAACCCGAGGTGGTGTTCGCGCCGCATCGTGGCGATGCCCACCAGGACCACCGGCTGCTCGCCGAACTGGTGCCCACCGAGTTCCGTGATCACCTGACCCTGGGTTACGAAATCCTCAAATGGGAGACCGACAGTCCGACTCCCACCCTCTACCACCCACTGAGTCACGCACTCGTACAGCAGAAGTCGCGTCTGCTGCACGAACACTATCCGTCGCAGACGGGCCGCGACTGGTTCGACGAACAGGCCTTCCTCGGACTCGCCCGGATGCGTGGCGTGCAGTGCCACGCACCGTATGCCGAGGCGTTCGTGCTCGACAAAGCGATCATCAGATGGGAACAGACGTGAACATGCGGGTACTGGTCACCGGGCACCAGGGCTATCTCGGCACCGTGATGGTGCCGGTGCTGCGGGCGGCGGGCCACCAGGTCACCGGCCTGGACATCGGCTACTTCGCCGACTGCCTGCTCGGCGAATTCGCCGGTGACCCCGACGGGTCGGCGGTGGACCTGCGCGAGGTGAGCGTCGAGCAGCTGCGCGGTTTCGACGCGGTGATCCACCTCGCGGCGTTGTCGAACGATCCCCTGGGCGCCCTGGCGCCGGAGATCACCTACGACATCAACCATCACGCGTCGGTGCGACTGGCCCGCCTCGCCAAGGAGGCCGGGGTGTCGCGGTTCCTCTACGCGTCTACCTGCTCGGTCTACGGCGCCGCCGGAGCCGACCTCGTCACCGAGGACGCCCCGCTGCGCCCGATCACCCCCTACGCCGAGAGCAAAGTCCGCGTCGAAGACGATGTGGCCGCGCTGGCCGACGACAACTTCGTTCCGGTATTCCTGCGCAACGCCACCGCTTTCGGCTTCTCGCCGCGGTTGCGGGCCGACATCGTGCTCAACAATCTGGTCGGCTACGCGGTGCTCACCGGCGAGGTGAAGGTGCTCTCCGACGGCACCCCGTGGCGGCCCCTGGTGCACGCCGCCGACATCGCCGCCGCGTTCGCCACCTGCCTCACCGCGCCCGCCGCCGACATCTCGTGCCGGGCGTTCAACATCGGCACCGAGGTCAACAACCTCACCGTCGCCGAGATCGCCGCCTCGGTGGTCGACGCGGTCCCCGGATCCCGGCTGCTGATCACCGGCGAGAACGGCGCCGACCCACGGTCCTACCGGGTCGACTTCTCCTACGCGCGTGCGGTTCTCGGCTTCGAGGCGCAGTGGACGGTTCCCGCGGGCGCGGCCGAGCTCTACACCGAGTACACCGCGCGCGGACTCACCGCCGACGCGTTCTTCCGCCGGTACACCCGGCTGCCGCACCTGCAGGGCCTGTGCGACTCCGGGGTGCTCGACGCACAGCTGCGCCGGATCAGTGCGCCGGCGTCAGCGTAGCCAGCAGCGCGGCCCAGGTCCCGGCCCGCGCGTCACGTGCGGAGACCGGGCCGACGGGCAACGGCCATGCGATGGCCAGTTCGGGGTCGTCATAGGCGACCCCGAGGTCCTCGGCGGGATCGTGCGGACGGTCGATGCGGTAGCAGACGTCGGCGATCTCGGTGAGCGCTTGGAACCCGTGCAGGAAACCCGGCGGCACATAGAGGTGATGGAACTGCTCGTCGTCGAGCCGAAACGCCTGGCGCGCACCGAAAGTCGGCGAACCGGGACGAATGTCGACGAGCACGTCGTGCACGGCGCCGTGCGCGCACCGCACCAGCTTGGCCTCACCGCGCCCGCCGCGCCCGTGCATGCCACGGATCACCCCGCGCACCGACCGCGACTGCGAATCCTGCACGAAGGCCGCCGCCGCACCCGGTACCCCGAGATGGGCGTCGAACTCGCCCGCGTCGAAGGTACGGGTGAACAACCCCCGCTCGTCCCGGAACGGTTCGGGAACGAGTACCACTACGTCGGCCAATTCGGTCCGCTCGATACGCACGAGGCCATACTCCCATGACCCACCGATGCCGCGGCTGCGCGAAGACCGCGCTCGTTCCCGTCCTCGATCTCGGCGCGGTCCCGGCGGCGGATCACTTTCCGCCACGTGACGCTCCGGTCGCCGCCACCGAATCCGGCCACCCCCTGCGGATGGACCGGTGCGCGGCATGCGGGCTGGCTCAGCTGGCCGACGACGACACTGTCACCGCAGAGCCCCGCGGTATCGAGCCGCTGGCCCTGCGCGACCAGGCCGCCGAGGCGGTGCGTCTGGTGCACACCGCCGGGCTGCTGCGCGGATCGACGGTCACCGAATTCGGTAGCCCGCACGGCGGCACCTGGCTGCCCCTGCTCGCCGAGCACGGCTTCACCGAGAACACCGGGGAACCGGCCGATGTGGTGCTCGACTGCTTCGGGATCATGCACGAACCCGATCAGCGCGCGGCCTTCGCGGCACGGGCCGCGGCGACAGCGCCCGACGGGGTGCTGCTCGTTCAATACCACTCACTGGCCACCATCGTCACGCAGGGACAATGGAACGCGTTGCGGCACGGGCACTTCGCGTACTACTCACTGGCCGCTCTGCGCACCCTGTTGCGGGCGGCGGGGATGAGCGTGGTCACCGCGTGGGAGTTCGACCTCTACGGCGGCACGGTGCTCCTGGCCGTTCGCCACGGCGATCACACCCCCGACGCCACCATCGACAGCCTTCTCGTCGCCGAAGCCGACGCACTGAGCGCGGCCGCCGAGTTGCAGCAGACGGTCGACCGTCACGTCCGCGCCCTGCGCGATTGGCTGGACGCCGGTGCCACGCAGGGCCGTCGGGTCTATGCCTACGGCGCCGCGTCGCGCGCGGTGGCGCTGCTGAGCATGGCGGGCGCGCACCGCGGCCTGCTCGCCGGTGTCGCCGACGCCGCTCCGGGAAAGCAGGGCTGCCGGATGCCCGGCACCGATGTGCCCATCATCTCCCCCGCCGAACTGGTCGCCGCCGAGCCCGACGTCGTGCTGCTGACGCTGCCGGACCTGCTCGCCGAGGTGAGCGCCGCACTGCCCGAACTCGACGGGCGGTGGATGATCGACGATCCGGCGGGCCCACGCAACCGAGACAGGCATGGCAAGACTGTGGGATAGCCGACCTTATGTCGATCGGCGCATGATCGCAGGACGTGGGATACTCGGAAATGCCCAGCGCCGCACCATGATCGAGTTCGGGTCACCGCTGGACCGCCGCAGTGTCGCGGTGGCCGGTGCCCGGGTCGCAAGGGGAAATGCGGCGCCGAACGCAGCGTTCGACGGGCGAGTGTCCAGGGGAAGAATTCTGATGAGGGGAACCACCGTGCTCGCACCACGCGCGCTCCGGATCGCGGCGATGGTATCGGCCATCGCTGTCGGTCTCGCCATGGGGTCAGGCGCCGCTGCTGCCGGAATCGACAGCAGCAGTACTGTTCTCGACGGCAAGAACCGCACCGTCGAGGCGATCCAGTCCGACACCCGGATCGACTTCGTCGCACCACTGGACGGCAATCCGCTCACCCGCGAATGGTTCCACAGCGGCGCGGCCTCCTACCTGGTCACCGGCCCCGACGCCGAGACCTGGTCCGGTCGCATCACGCTCGGCTATCAGGTCGGCTACCCCGCCACCCTCGACGGCAGGATCAAGTTCGAGTGGTCCACCCCGAGCCTCGGCCTCGAGGTCGGCGCCGACGGCCCCACCGTGAAGCTCGACGGCCTCATCCCGCGCGCGGGCATCGAACTCGCCGCCGGCTTCGGCCCCGGCATCCAGGAGGTCGAGGTCGCGGGCGGTGATATCGCCGGAGCCGAAGGTGTACTGCGTCTTTCGGGTTTCCACGGCACTGTCACCGGTGTGCTCGGCCAGACCAATGTCCGCCCATTCGTGCGGATCGTCGGCTCGTCCGGCGACACCGTCGTCACCTACGGCAAGACCTTCTCGATCTGATCACGACCCGATGGACCCGGCGAGCGAACTCACTCGCCGGGTCCGTCGCTGTCACGGTGCCGTGCCGAGCAGTGCGTCGAGCATCTGCGGCAGCGTGCGGGACCGATCGTGTGCCGCCGCGACACGAGCCCGACCGTCCTCGTGCAAGCGCGACCGCAACCGCGGGTCACCGGTGACCCGCTCGATCGCCG
Organism: Nocardia sp. NPDC055050; assembly: GCF_053608345.1. Taxonomy (NCBI): domain Bacteria; kingdom Bacillati; phylum Actinomycetota; class Actinomycetes; order Mycobacteriales; family Nocardiaceae; genus Nocardia; species Nocardia sp. NPDC055050. The sequence goes on along the minus strand of NZ_JBSGVG010000014.1, from coordinate 177,790 downwards.
CCCGCAAGGCGACCGGATCGGCGGGGGGAACGCACACCATGACGCGGTCGTCGGCGTAACCACCGTGATCGGTGGCGATCACCGGGACACCCAGGCTCATCGCCTCGAGGACGACGAGCTGACCGGCCTCGGGCAGCACGCTGGCCGAGATCACCGCGTCCCAGCCCCGCAGGGTGGTCATCGCGTCGACCTGACCGAGAAAGGCGACCCGACCGGCGAGGTCGGGCTGCTCGGCGCGCTCGCGGAGCTCGGCCAGATACGTCACGTCACCGGGCAATGCCCGACCGGCGATTTCGAGTCGCACCTCGGGCAACCCCGCGACGGCCTCCAGCAGAACGTGGTGGCCCTTCCATGAGGTCACCACCCCCAGGATGCCGACCACCGGTGGCGTGCGCTCGATGACGGGCGCGGGTTCGACCGGCCAGGTCACGCCGTTGCACACGACATCGACATCGAAGCCGCGCCGGCGCAGCGGCTCCGCGGCGGTCTCGGAGACCGCGATGGCGTGGCCCACCGCGGCACGACCGGCCCAGGCTGCGCCGTATTGCCGTCGGCTGGCGAGGATGTCGTGGACCAACCAGGCCGCCGAGCGCCGATGCGGACAGGCCAGCGCCAGCGCGGGCAACGCCATGGTGGAATTGACGATGATCCGGGTTCGGCTGTCGCGCAGCGGCTTCCGAAGCCGCCATGCCGCACCGATCCAGTTCTTCAGCATCACCAGCGCGGCGGTCAACCGGCGCAGGCCCCGTTCACCCGCCAGCCCCAGCCCGGCGATGCCGATGTGCTCGACTGCGGCGGGCAGCCGTTCCCGCAACGGACCGTCCGGGCAGGCGACCCGCACCCGGTAGCCACGTTCCAGCGCCAAGTCCACGAGGGCCAGCATCACGTTCTCCGCGCCCGACGCCTGTCCGGTGTGAGCGACGAACACCAGCTCGCGCCCGTGGTCACTGTCCCGCACGGAGCACCTCCGCGCGGGCGCGGACCTGCGCCAGTGCCGGTTTCGCCGAATAGTCGCGACGGAGCATGCCGAAGTTGTCCTCCAGGTTCTGGCGATCGTCGCCCGCGTCGATCAGGGAGTAGACGAAAACAGGGCCGATATTGGGCATCGCCGCCATCGAGTCCAGGCCGCCGCCGAGTATCTCGGCTTGGGTCTGCTCGTCGACCGCGCGTGCTCCGGTACCGGTCGGCGCGCCGAATTCGGTGGGCCACAACCGCTTCGATGTGTCGCCGCGCGCGTCCATGATCGCCCGAATTCGAGTCAGGTTCTGGAAGGCGTTGTCCCGGCTCGGTGACGAGGGCAGTTCCGGATAGGAGTAGGGGTGCACCGCGATGGCGTCGAAGTCGAGAGCCGAGCCCAGCGCGTAGAGGCGCTCGATGAACGTCGACGGCGCGATGTCGCGGCCGTTGTCGGCGGCGGGCGCCAAGCCACCGACCAACACCTGACCACCCGGCTGGCGGGTGCGCACGGCCGTCGCCGCCTGGTGGAGCAGCTGGGCGTACAGACCCACATGGGGCAACGGCGCGAAGAAGCTGGTGACATTGGGCTCGTTCCAGACCTCCCAGTGTTTGATCTGATCGCGGTAGCGCTCGACCGCGTCGGCGACGAACTGGCCGAACAGCGCGGGGTACGGGGCGACCTTGTTTCCGCCGGGCCCCGGGTCCTGACGTGCCCACGGCGGTGAGTAGGTGAGGATGGCCAGCACGTGCAGCCCATGGGCGCGCGCCGACCGCACCACCCGATCGGTCATCGACCAGTCCTTGCGGCCACGATCGTGCTCGATGAGCGACCAGTCCAGGTCCATCCTGATCCAGGTGGCGCCCGCGTCGACCACGCCCTTCATCTGGCGGTCCAATTCGCCGGTGCTCAGTGTGAGCCACGAGTGCCCGCCCGCGATGCCGAGTCCGGTCTCGTTCACGCGCTCATCGAGCACGGTCGACATCGTCGGTGTCCCGCATCCGAGCAGGGAGAGGGTGAGAGCCACGGTGGTGATCATCCGAGCGAATCGCCACAGTGTCATCAGATTTCGGCCCTCGCACGCTTCGTATCGTCAATCCGTCGGTCCAGCGCACAACGCAGCCGGCGAGGAAAAGGTACAACACACCGGCCACCGTCGAGGTGACAATCCATGGCGGCTCCCACCGCTGCTGAATCATCGTCGCGGGGACGATCACCGCGGCGGCGACGGCGCTGACCGACACCACCGAGGTGACCGGGATCAACCGCCCGATCCGCACCGTGGCGACGAGCGCGAGCCACACCCCGATCAGCAGAACGACATTGGCCACCAGACCGGCGACGGCCGCGCCTTCGAACGACAGCCACGCGATCAGCGGCCACGACAACGCCAGGTCGACCGCCAACGCGAGCAACGCGATCCAGGGAATCAGGTAGTTGCGCCCGGCAGCCATCAGCGCGACCAGGCCCAGATGGGCCAGCGCGCCGAGCAGTCCGCCGATGATCTGGTAGCGACTCGCGTCGACCGCGGACACGAACTTCGCACCGAAGAGCAGGTCGATCACCTGGGTCGCGACCGGCCAGAAGGCGACCAGCGCGGCAAGACCGAGGGCCGTCAGCGCGGCACCCGACTGGCGGAAGTAGCGCCGGAATCCGGTGGGGTCGGCCGGCCATACCGCGATCAGCAGCGTGGTCAACGGGGCGACGACAGCGATCGCCGCGGTGTCGACGAGGTCGGCGAATTTCATGCCGACCGCGAACATCCCGACGGATTCGAAGGTGTCGAAATGACCCAGCAGCAGCAGGCCGACCTTCTGCAGCATGATGATCAAGGCCAGGCCGATGCTCAGCGGCAGCGCCTCGCGCAGCATGCCGCCCCACCAGCGCAGTTCGACGCGGCGCGCCGGGATCGGTCCACCGAGCCCCCGCCCCACGCCGACGATCTTGATCGCGATGGCGATCAGTTCGTACACCACGGCGGGGATCACCACGATCAGCAAGGTCGGTGCCCACAGCACCGCCACGACGGTCAGCGCCACCTGGACAAGGCGGGCGATCGACTCCGCCGCGGCGACCAAGGTCAAGCGCATGGTCGACTGGAACAGCACGGTGAGCGCGTTGCTCGGCGTCGCGACCACCACGACCAGCCCCGCGATGGCTGTCGCCGCGATGACCTGCGGTGGACAACCGAGCACCACCACATAGCCCATGGCCACCCCGTAGCCCAGCAGCCCGAGTACGGTCCGCAGCGCGATGAACGAGCTCGCGATCTCGGCGACCTCGGCGGGCTCGCCGTGCACGAGTTTGCCGATGACCGCGCGCCCGACACCCAGATCGGTGACGATCGCGAGCATGCCGAGCAGACCGAACACGAAGGAGAAGTAGCCCCATTCGACCGCGGGCAGCATGCGGGCGGTGAGCATGGTGCCGAGCAGGCCGAGCACCGCGGCGAAGATCCGGCTGGCCAGCATCGCGGCGGTGTTGTTGGCGGCGGCCCGGCCCGACAGCGCGGCGCGGCCCCCGATCGGGCGATCGGGAACCGACGGTTTCGCCTCGGTCGTCACGGAATCAACCCGGCGCCGCGATAGGCGCCGACCGTCGCCTCGGCGGTGGCCCGCCAGCTCAGCGTCGACGCCGCGGCGAGACCACGCTCGCGCAGTGCGGTGTTACCGACGCTGTCGTGCAGCAGTGGGCGCACGGCCGCCGTCCACGACTCGACATTCGCGCGCGCGACCAGCACGGCGCCGTCGCCACAGACCTGTGGCAGCGCGCCGACCGCGCTGGCCACCACCGCGCCACCGCACGCCATGGCCTCCACCGGCGGCAGCCCGAATCCTTCGTACTCCGAGCAGTAGGCCACCACGGTCGCGGCCGCGTACAGCGCGGGCAGATCGGCGGCGTCGACATAACCGAGACCGATCGCGGTGGCCGGGGCCTGCGGACCGGTGGATCCGGCCCCGGCCAGCACGAGCGGAATGTCGAGGGCACGCGCCACTTCCGCGAGCATCCCGACCTGTTTGCGCGGCTCGACGGTCCCCACCTGCAGGATGAATCGAGGCGGCAGGTCGTAGTCGGCACGCACCCGGTCCACCGCGGAGGCCTCGGGGACGCGCGCCCAGTCGGCGGGAGCGAGCGGCACGACGACCGCCGTACGGCCGAACTTGTCCGCGATCCGTTCGGCGGTGAATTCCGATACCGCGATCAGCAGATCGGCCCGCATCAACGACGTCCGGACCAGCAGCTGTTCTCCGCGCGCCCGATAGCGGCTGAACGCCCACGGCACATCGAAAACCGACAGGTCGTGCACCGTGGCGACCGTGGCGCGCGGCCCGACCAGCGGAAGGTCGACATCGAGGCCGTGGAACACATCGAATCCGCGCAGCGGCGCGACGCCGTGCCACGCGCGGCGAGCACCCGCCGCCACCGGCCGCGACACCGCCGAGACGGTGGACGGCAGCGAACTCGCCGCGTCGGCTTGGACCAGCGCCGACAGCTCGGCACCCGGCAACAGCGCGGGCAACTGCGCCAGCAGTTCCCGCTGATACGTCGATACCCCGGCGCCGTCGGGTCGGTAGGCCAACGCCCCGAAACACACGGTGGGCCGGCTGTTCGCAGCAGAATTCATGACACCTGTTCGGGGACGGGGCTGCGCTCGACGGCCTGGGCTGGGGAGTGCTGGGAGACCGCGCAGCCGACGACCGCGGCGAGCAACCAGAAGTAGAAATCGCTGGGAAAGATCTCGAAGTAGCTCGACGCGACCGCCGCGACCGCACTCGACAACACGGCCGCCGCGACCCCGAGGGCCAGTGCGGCGTCGTTGCCGGTCATCGTGCGCGCCGAACGCAGCGCGAGCAGATAGATCACCACCAGGATCGCGCAGAACAACCACACCCCGATCGGCCCGAGTTCGATGAGCAGCTTCACGTAGTAGTTGTCGGGTTGGTACGGGCGCCCGTAGATCTGGACTTCGCCGGTGGCATAGGGCAATTTCTCGGCGGCCGGGCCGAGCTCGGCGACGAGTTGGGCCGCCTTGGCCGCCCCCGTGGAGCCGAGGCCCTCACCGAACGGATGACTCGGAACCGTTCTGGTCACGACCTTCCACCCGGTCTCGCGCGCGGCCAGGCTGTCCGAGGACAACAGCGAACTGCGCGCCTGCGACGACGCCCCGACGCCGGCCACCACGATCAACGCGACCCCGCCGATGATCACCGCTTTGAGTTGTCGCCGATAGCGGACAACCGCGAGCACCAGCACACCGATCAGCAACCCGAGGAGCGCGGCGCGCACGACGCTGGCCGCGACACCGGCCACCAGCACCGGAGTCGTCAGCAGGAACAGTCGATTGCGTAGCCGTCGCGGCGCGGCCAGCGCGACTGATCCGCCCACCAGCAAGACGGTGACCAGATAGAACGCGAACGGGAACGGTTGGTTGAACGATCCGAACGAGCGCATCAGACCACCGGAGAACCGGATCGTCTCGTTGAATTTGTAGCCCATTTCCGCGAGCCCGGCCGGCCCGATCGCCTGCTGCGCCAAACCGAAGACCGCGATTCCGACCGACTCGACCATCATGATCGTGATGAGCAGATCGCGATCGCGCGCGGTGAACGGCCGCAGGTACAGGATCAGCGGCACCACGATGAAGTAGAAGAACGTGATCTTGATCGCGAAAATGCCCAGAATTCCCGCAGTCAGGAACGCCGAACCGACCCCGAACACACACAGCACCACGCCGATCGACCACCACGGCAACGCCGGACGCGGGTCGACTCGCCCGTGGGGCACGAACGCCGCCACCGCGAGGGTGAGCAGCAGCATCGCTTCTTTCCAGCCGTCGACCCGCATCCACGCCGGCGCGATCAGCAGCAATCCGTTGAACGGCACCAACGCCGCCACCAGCAACACCCCGCGTTGGGGCCGATCCCAGATCCAGCGCAGGAAGACCCATGCCACCGGCAGGGCCACCACGTACAACAGGGAGCTCACTGCCGCGCGCCTCGCCCGAACAACCGCGCGGCCCGCGCCGATACCCGGACCAGCGCCTGGCGCAGCACGCGACCGTCGCCGATCAGGACATCGATCACACCGACGCGGTCAGCGAACTGCCGATGGTGATGGTGGTTGAACCGCAGCACGTCGGCGAATTTGCTCGCCGACGATGTCGTACTCGAGTAGTTGAACACCGACGCGCGGTTGATCGCGAGCACCCGATCGTGGCCGAAGAACTCTCCGCGTCCGCACAGCCGCGCGACCAGGTCGACATCCATCGCGTACAGGAAGTCCGCGCGAAAACCGGTGGTAGCGGCGAAATCAGCGCGACGGAACAGGAACGCCGCGGTCGGGCACACGTCGTCGGGTAGTTTGCGCACCAGCGTGCGCAGCACGGTCCGCGACGAGCATCGACCCACCAGTCCTGGCAGCCCGCGCCCCCGCGCGAGGACCACACCGTCGTCGTCGACGACGTCGAACTTGGCGCCTACGACCGCGATCTCGCGATCGTCCATCGACTCGACCTGCGCCGACAGGCAGCCCGGGGCGATCATGTCGTCGGCGCAGACCAGCTTGACCAGCTCGCCGCCGGCCAGTTCGATCGCCCGATTCCAGTTCTGCTCGATCGGCAAGGTGGTGTCGTTGGTGTACAACCGAATGCGCGCATCGTCGAACGCCCGCACGAGATCACCCGTGCCATCGGTGCTCGCGTTGTCGACGACCACGATCTCTAGGTCGTCGAAATCCTGCGCGCTGATCGACTCCAGCGTCTCGACAATCGTGCGCGCCGCGTTGAAGGCCGGTACACATACCGACACTCGAACCCCCACAGCCGTTACCCCTCAATGACATCCATTTGCCGACGGCTCAGCCGTCCCGCACCCATCAAGGGCGAACGTAGATCAGACTACCTGGAGGGTCGCGCGGATGTTCGCCGTGGAATTCCCAGCGACTTACCGGACAGTGAACAGTGCAGGTTCGGCGGGGTTCGGCCGCGTTCGCCGACGCGACCGTCCGGCCGACCTGAGGTATCGTCATCGCAACTCGGTCGTGCCGAAGTGACGGCCGTACCGGCTTCGGGGGCCGGTGATCGAGAAGTGTTGATGCGTGAAATGTGGGGGAAGTGTGAGCAGTACCGAGTCGCCGTCGACCGCCGACCTCGACTCCGGCGGGCGGTCGATGCCCGTGGTGAACATCGCGGGCCACCTCCGCCAGCTGATCCGGGTCCTGCCGTTCGCCCTGGTCGCCGCGATCATCGTCGGCGGCGCGGTGTGGTTGGTTCGTGACGGGAGCGAGCGGACCTACCAGGCGAGCATCACCGTCCAGATCTCGCAGCCCTCCATCGGCGCGGTGTTCAACGAACTGACCCAGCCCTACATCGTGATGGTCACCGATACCCGCGTGCTCTCGGATGTGGTGAAGAACGGGCTCGCACCCTCGGAAGCGGATCTGCGCTCCCGGGTGTCGGCGATGACCGGTCCCGCGCCGTCGTTGCTGATCATCACCGCCGAGGCCGGCTCGCCCGAGCAGGCCTCGAAATTGGTCGTGGCGGTCGAACAGTCGCTCGACAGCGTCGGTTCCCAGATGCGGACCGAGGCGATCGCCCGGTCCGCAGCCGACCTGGAGGCACACCGGCGCGCGGTCGAGGACACCTTTTCCAAGCGGCTCTCCGATGATCCGCTGCGCCCGGAGTTGAGTTTCGACGCCCGTGACGTCGCGCGCGAGACCGAGTTCCGCCAGGTACTCGGCCCGGCGCGTCTGACGGTGCTCACCGCGCCCTCCTGGGAACTGGTCGCCCCGCACCCGGTGCAGGAAGGGCTGTTCGCCGCGCTGGCCACAGTGATCGTGGTCGCCGAAGGTCTGGTGCTGGCCGGGGTGGCTCGTGGCCGTCGACGTGGCGGCAAGAAGCCTGCCGATCCCACGGGGGTCGACATCGACAAGGTCGCGCCCACGCCGGAAACCCGAGCACCCGAAAACCGTGCTCCCGCGGTGGAAACCCGTGCACCCGCTGCCGATTCCCGGATGCGCGCGTCGCCGACTCCCCCGGCGTCGTTCGACACGCCGCCACGCCGCGCTGCCCCGGTCACCCCGCGCTCGGCCACCCTCTCACACGATCCCGAGACCATGGCGCTGCCTCGGGTCGGGTACACGCCGGGCAGTCCGCGCGCGACTCCCACCGAACCACGCGACAGCTAGCTCCGCGGCGTGACCATCTCCTACCGAAGCAAACAACGGCCGAGCGACCGCGAATTGTCACAGCTGACCCTCGGCCCGGTGCGACACAACGGCCACGAGATCCGATTGCGCCCACCTCGGATGTCGGATTTCGCCGCGTGGCGCGAGATCCGACTGCGTGATCGCGCCCATATCGAACCGTATTGGAGCACCTCCCCGCTGCCGTGGGAACGACGGCACACCGCGCGGCGCTGGGCGCGCGAATGTCTGCTGGCCCGTGCCGACATGCGCGCCGGACGCCGCTACGCGGGTGCGATCGAGGTCGACGGACAATTCGTCGGACAGTTGGAGTACTGCGTCATCGACACTGCGACGAAAACCGCCGAGTCCAGCGCCTGGATCGACGCCCGCTGGGCAGGCCACGGGGTGATCACCGTGGCGGGCGCGATGCTGCTCGACTACGGGGTCACCGCGCTCGGGCTGGTACGCGTTGTCGCGCCGATCTCGCCCGCCAACCTGCCCGCCGCCGGATCGGTGCGCGCCCTCGGCTTCCGTAAGGAAGCCACCATGGCCGTGGCCTTCGACGCGGGTGGGTCGCTGCGTGACCACGCGTTGTGGGCGTGGACCGCACGTGACAGTTCGACCCCCGAGACTTTCGCGGTTGCGCCACGGTTCCCGGCACCGGCAACCGATCCATCCTCGCGCACCGGTGGGCCCGCACCGGCGATCATCGCGATCGCCGCGCTGCGGCTGTTCCTGTGGATGGTCGTTCGCCGTCTGCGTCGATACGCGCTCGCCCGGGCGGTGCGGATCACCGTCACCGGCGCACCGAACATCGCGGTGCGCAGCCTGTCCCGCACCGACCGGGTCGACTGGCAGGCGGCCGCTACCGCACACCGCGCCCGACTCGCACCGACCGACCGGCGCCGGCATCGGCGCGAGTGGCACCGCGCCCTGCGCAACGCCCGTCACGGGTTGCGGTCACCCGGCGGGCTGGTCCTCGTGCTCCGCACCGAGGGCCGGTACGCCGGGGAGATCCGATTGTTCGAACCGACGATGACCGGGCGCGTCGCCCGGCTGTCGGCCTGGGCGGATCCCGAGCTCGTCGAGGCCACGCAGCTGGGGGCGGCGCTGCGGGCGGTCGCCGAACACGGGTTCGACGAACTCGGGCTTCGGCGGATCGCCGCCGAAGTCCCCAGCGCCGACCCCGCGCCGAACACCGCTTTGACTGCCGCCCATTTCACCGAAGAAGGTGTGCTCCACGACCATTGCGGCCCCACGGGCGTCCGCGCCGACCATCGCCTGTGGGCACTGACCACACCACCGAGTCACGGAGGTCGCCGCTGATGCGAACGTTCCAGCGCAGCAATGAGATCCAGGCCCGCCTGCACGATCTGGTGCCGGGCGGCGCGCACACCTACGCTCGTGGCGCCGATCAGTACCCGGAGAACATGGCGCCGATCCTGGTGCGCGGCAAGGGCGCGCACGTGTGGGACGCCGACGGCAATCGCTATGTCGAATACGGGATGGGGTTGCGGTCGGTGACGCTCGGCCACGCGTACCGACCCGTGCTGGACGCGGTGTCGTCGGCCATCGCCGACGGGGTCAGCTTCACCCGCCCCACCGAGCTGGAACTGCTGGCCGCCCAGGACTTCCTGGATCTGGTCCCCGGCGCCGACATGGTGAAGTTCACCAAGAACGGTTCCGACGCGACCACCGCCGCGGTGCGCTTGGCCCGCGCGGTGACCGGACGCGACCGCGTCGCGGTCTGTCAGCAGCCTTTCTTCTCCGTCGACGACTGGTTCATCGGCACCACACCGATGTCAGCTGGTATCCCCCCGGTCGACACCGCGACCTTCCCCTACAACGACCTCTCCGCGCTGCGTCGGGTCCTGGCCGCGTCGCCGATCGCCGCCGTGGTGATGGAACCCGCGACCGCCACCGGCGAACCCGAACACGGCTACCTGTCCGCGGTCCGCGACCTGTGCGACCGGTACGGCGCCCTGCTGGTCTTCGACGAGATGATCACCGGTTTCCGCTGGTCGGCGGGTGGCGCGCAGGCCGTATACGGCGTTGCCCCCGATCTGTCGTGCTGGGGCAAGGCGATGGGAAACGGTTTCCCCATCGCGGCGCTGGCGGGCAAACGCGAGTACATGGAACGCGGCGGGCTTCGGACCGACCACGACCGCGTGTTCCTGCTGTCGACCACGCACGGCCCGGAGACCGCGTCGCTGGCGGCATTTCGCGCGGTGGTGCACGCCTACCGCACCGAGGACCCAGTCGCCCGGATGGAAGCGGCCGGTAGCCGGTTGGCCGCGGGAGCGAACGCGATCGCCGCCGAGCTCGGCATCGCCGGGCACCTGTCGGTGACGGGGCGCCCGTCCTGCTCCATTTTCCGTACGCACGACGCCGATGGTGTTGCTTCCCAAGCCTTTCGAACCCTGTTCATCCAGGAGATGCTGACCCGAGGCGTCCTCGGTCAGTCGTTCGTCACCTCGGCCGCCCACGACGACACCGCCGTCGACCACACCATCGCCGCGTTCGCCGAGGCCGCTCGGGTGTACCGCACCGCCCTCGCCCGTGGCACCGTCGACGGCCTGCTGACCGGTCGCCCGGTCGCCCCCGCCCTGCGTCGCACCGCCGCGCCCCGACAGATCGAAGCGAGCACCCGCCGATGACCCGTGTCGCCATCGTCCACGAACGTTTCACCGAGTTCGGCGGCTCCGAGGCTGTGGTCGGCGAATTCGTCGAAACCTGGCCCGATGCCGAGGTTTTCGCACCGATCGTCGCGCCGGGCGGCCTGCGCGAGCCCGTGCGCACTGTGCACGACACCTGGCTCAGCACGGCGCACACCTACACCGGCGGCAGGCACGCTCCCCTGCTCCCGTTGGTCCCGCGCGCGCTGCGGCGAATGCCGTTGCGCGACTTCGATGTCGTGGTGATCAGCCATCACGCGTTCGCCACCCAGGCCGCCTTGGCCACCGACGCACCGGTGGTCGCCTACGTGCACTCCCCCGCCCGCTGGGCGTGGGATCGCGAATTCCGCGCACAGGAGGCAGGCGGTCGTATCGGGCAGCTGGCGCTGGGCGCGCTGGGCACCCTGGCCCGGCGGGGCGAACTGCGCGCCGCCCCGCGGCTCACCCACGTCATCGCCAACTCGCACGCGGTCGCCGAGCGGGTCACCGAATGGTGGGGGCTGCCCGCCTCGGTCGTCAACCCGCCCGTGCAGGTCAGCCGCTTCACCCCTGATCGGTCGGTGGCACGCGAGGACTTCTTCCTGTGCGCGGGCAGGCTCGTGCCCTACAAGCGCGCCGACCTCGCCATTCGCGCCGCGCAGCGGGCCGGGGTTCGCCTGGTGGTTCTCGGCGAAGGCCGGTTCCGCGCGCAGCTCGACGAGATCGCGGGCTCGGAGACGACCTTCCTCGGCGCCACCTCCGGCGAGCTGTTGCAGGACATGTACCGGCGCTGCCAAGCCCTGCTCATGCCGGGCATCGAGGACTTCGGCATCGTCCCGGTGGAGGCGATGGCCTGCGGCACGCCCGTGCTCGCGGTCGGTGCCGGTGGCGCCCTCGATACGGTGCGCCCCGGCGTCACCGGCGAGTACGTACCGGCCGGATCCGATGCGGACGTCGTCGCGGCGCTGGCCGACGTGATGGGCGAATTCCGCTCGGCGTCCTACGATCCCGTGAAGATCCGCGAGCACGCCCGCACCTTCGCCCCCGAGGTGTTCCGCACCAGGATCGCGAGCACTGTCGGCGACGTCCTGGCGGATCGGTAGCGACATGTTGTCTGAAACTCTCGGTTACTGAAAGTATCTGTCACACATACCCTTTGACCTGCGGCGATGGGTGACAATTCCCACACGGTGATACCACGCCATCAGCTTGCCCGGCTAGGTTACTGACGAGTACGGTAAGCGTAGCCGGGACGACGATGTGCCCGGTTTCTCTCCAGCCACTTTGCTGCTGGACCTCAACCGTTGATTTCGCATTCACCGCCGCATGCCGATCACTGTTGCGCGACACCGTGTTTCGAGATTTTCAGGAGGAGCGATGGTTTCCTACATCGTGACAGGCGGTACCGGATTTCTGGGTCGACGCGTGGTGCGGGGGCTGCTCGCAGCCGACCCCACCGCGATCGTGCACGTGCTGGTGCGCGCCGAGTCGCTGCCCAAGTTCACCGCACACAATGCGCAACATCCCGACAGCGACCGCGTGTTCGCGCTGGTCGGGGACCTGACCGCCGACGGCCTCGGTCTCGGTGACGGCGCACCGCGTGCCGATCACGTACTGCACCTCGGCGCGGTCTACGACATGACCGCCGACGAGGAGACCGCCCACGCGGCCAACGTCGCGGGCACTCGCTCGGTGATCGAATTGGCCCGCAACCTCGATGCCACCCTGCACCACGTGTCCTCGGTGGCGGTGGCGGGCGATCACCGCGGCAAATTCTTCGAGGAGGATTTCGACCTCGGCCAGAACCTGACCTCGCCGTACCACCGCACCAAGTTCGCCGCGGAGAAACTTGTTCGCGAGGCCACCGACGTGCGCTGGCGGGTATATCGCCCGGCGATCGTCGTCGGCGATTCGCGGACCGGCGAGATGGACAAGATCGACGGCCCGTACTACTTCTTCTCGGCCATTTCGACGCTGGCCGGCCTGCCGTCCGAACTGCCGCTGCCGCTGCCCGATCTGGGTGCGACCAATGTGGTGCCGGTCGACTACGTCGCCGAGGCGATGGTGCGACTGGTGCGCCGCGACGGCCTGGACGGGCGCACATTCCACCTGGTCAACCCGCGGCCGCAGCCGTTCGGGGAGATCTACCGCGCACTGGCCGCCGCCGCGGGCGGTCCGGTCGGCATCGGCACCGTGCCCGGCAGCGCACGCGCGCTGAGCGGGCTCGGCCACGTGCCCGGCGCGAACACGGTGCGCGACTTCCTGTTCGAACAGGCAGGTATTCCCGCCGAGGTCGCACCCCACGTCGGATTCACCGCCGACTTCGTCTCCGATTCCACCCAGGCGGTACTGCCCGGCCTCACCGTGCCCGCCTTCGACACCTACGCCGACCGTCTCTGGGACTTCTGGCGCGTCAATCTGGACCCGCACCGCGGTCGTCCCGCCGCCGACGCGCACCCGCTCTCGGGCCGCACGGTGCTGATCACCGGCGCGTCCTCGGGTATCGGTCTGGCCACAGCCCACGCCGTCGCCCGCCGTGGCGCGATCGTGCTGATGATCGCCCGTGGCGTCGAAGATCTCACGGCCGCAGTGGAATCCGTGCGCGCCGAAGGGGGCACCGCGTTCGCCTACCCCTGCGACATCACCGACTCGGAGGCGGTCGACCTCCTCGTCAAGACCGTGCTGACCGAGCACCACCATGTCGACTACCTGATCAACAACGCCGGTCGCTCCATCCGCCGTTCGGTGGCCAACTCGGTGGACCGGATGCACGACTTCGAACGCACCATGGCGGTCAACTACTTCGGTGCCGTCCGCCTCATCCTGGGGCTGCTTCCCTCGATGCGCGAACGTCACTTCGGCCACATCGTCAACATCTCCTCCATCGCCGTGCAGACCAAGGCACCTCGCTTCGCCGCCTATGCCGCGAGCAAGTCCGCCCTGGACAACTTCAGCGATATCGCCGCCGTCGAAAACCGTGGCGACGGTGTGTCTTTCACCTCGATCCGGATGCCGCTCGTGCGCACCCCGATGATCGCGCCCACCGATCTCTACCGGTCGCTGCCCCTGCCCGACCCCGACCGGGCGGCCGACATCGTGGTCCGCGCTCTGCTGGAACGCCCCGACCGCATCGATACCCCCGCGGGCACCTTCGCCCAGGCGGTCGAGATGTTCCTGCCCTCGCTCAAGCGCACGATCATGCACACCGGGTTCCGGTTCTTCGGCGAATCCACTGCGGCACAGGGTAAGTCCGTTCCCGCCACGGTCACCGAGTCCGCCGAACCGACACGCAATGCCCTCACCGTCCTCGGCCCGGTCTTCGCGCCGCTGATGGTGATGCCGAACTCGGCGGCCCGGATGAGCCGGGTGCTGCCCGGCGTGCACTGGTGACATCACCCTGAACACCGGCCGGTCACGGCGTTCGTCGTGACCGGCCGGTTCCGTTCACCGCAGCCAGGTGCTCGCCCAGGCGGCGAGGGTCGTCGGCGTGGTGGTGAGCACCGTCCGCGGGTTCTCCGCGACGAATCCGGAACTCAATCCCGCGGACATACCGGCGATTCCGGCGATCTGACCCTGTCCGAGGCCCGCTGATCGCAGCGCTTCCCGGAACTCGTTGTCGGCGAGGTGGATCGGGGTGACCGCATGGCCCAACTGCCGGCCGAGGATCTCGGCGACCTCGGTGAATGTCAGATCCCGCGGACCGTGCACGGCCTGCACGACACGCCCCGACCAGGCATCCGACAGCAGTCGGGCCGCCGCCACCTCACCGATATCGCGCGGATCCACCCAGGCCATCGCATGGTCGGGCGGCCACGGTGTGGACAGCGTGCCCGCCCGGATCTCGTCGAGCTGGGTCAGCAGATTGGTGAAGAAGTAGCCGCACCGCAGGTGCACCACATTCGCCCCGGTCTTGTCGAGCAGTTCCTCGGTCCGCGCCAGCCCGTCGATTTCCCCGGCCCCACCCCGCTTCTCAGCACCCACACTGCTGACGAACACCGTCGCCTCGATCCCGTTCTCGACAACAGCACGCGCCGCCGACGCTCCCATCCGCGCGAACCCCGCCACCGGATCACCCTCCACCAGCGCAGGCGGATCCACCCAGAACAACCGATCCGCACCCACGGTGGCCCGCACCACCGCCTCCGAATCCCCCTGATCGACCCGCACGACGTCGACGAACTCCCGCATCGCGGCATCGAGCCGCCCCCGATCGCGCATCAGTACCGTCGGCCGGACCCCCGCCTGCACCAGCAACTGCACAACCCGAGCCCCCACATGCCCGACCGGCGTAGTGACAACAACCTTCTTCGCGTCCTCTCTCAGTTCCATAACCCCACGCTAAAACCCATCGCGGCCAGTTCCTGACCGCAACAGCCGACAGATTTCGCCGAATTCGCCGGCTCTCGGTTCAGCGTGAACGAACCAGGTCGAGGGACGCGTTCGGTGACCACGGCTGCCCTGCGGCGATGAGGGTGCGGGTGGCTCGGAGCTCTCTCGGTCTCGCCATGGCTACGGCACCGACGGGGTGACCGTTGTGCAGGGCGATCGCGAGGAAGTCCCGGGAGCCGAGGTCGCCGTCGATGACCAGGTCGTCGTGCGGATGCAGCCAGCCTGCGAATTGCATCGACAGGCCGTGCTGGTCGGTCCAGCCCCACGGGACTTCGGCGGGGGCCGCCGGGTGGCCGAGGATGGCTCTGGCGGCCGCGGCGCCGTCCGACATCGCCGTGTTCCAGTGTTGGCCGCGTTCGTATTCGCCACGGCGGGGGTTGAATGCGGTGGTGGCGTCGCCCGCGGCGAAGACGGCGGGGGCCGAGGTGCGGTAGTGCTGGTCGACGATGATGCCGTCGTTCACCGCGATGCCGGCGGATTCGGCCAGGGCGGTGTCGGGGATCGAGCCGATGGCGACCAGGGCGGCTGCCGCGGTGAACGTGCGGCCGTCGGTGGTGGTCGCGGTGACGCCTGTGGCGGTGTCGACCAGTTGTGTGGTGGTGAAACTGTTCTCGACGACGACGCCGTGCTCGATGTGGATGTCGCGCACCAGGTTCGACACGGCGTTCGGCACTACCCGATCGAGCAACCCCGGCCCGGCGTTCAACAGCGTCACCTCGGCGCCGAGACCGCGCGCGGTGGCGGCGACTTCGCAGCCGATGAGCCCGCCACCGATGATGAGCAGCGAGCCGCCCCTGTCGATCGCGGTTTGCAGTGCGACGACGTCGGCCTGTCTGCGCAAGGTGTGCACGCGGGTGGACGCGGTGTCGATCGTGCGCGCGCCTGCTCCGGTGGCGAGCAGCAGGCTGTCGTAGCCGAGCACCTCGCCGGTGCTCAAACGCACTGTCGCGCTGTCGGTGTCGATCGCGCGCACCAGCGTGGCCGGGCGCAGATCGACCGCGTTGTCGGCCCAGAACTTCACCGGCTTCAGCACCGCGCGCTGGAACGGCGTAGTGCCCGCGAGCAACTCCTTGGAGACCGCCGGTCGGCGATACGGCAGGTCGGGTTCGGCCCCGACGAGCACGATCTCACCGGCGTAGCCCTCACGTCGCAGGGTCTGGGCGGCGGTGGCGCCGGCGACACCGGTGCCGACGATGACGATCCGTCCACTCATCCGCGGCTCACCTCCCGCATATCGAAATCGGCCTTGGCGGCACCACAGTCGGGGCAGGACCAGTCGTCGGGAATGTCGTCCCAGCGGGTGCCGGGTTCGATACCGTCCTCGGGCCAGCCGAGCGCCTCGTCGTATTCGAAGCCGCACTGGACACACTGGAACAGTCGATAGTCGCTCATCGGGTCGCGCCTTCCCTCGGTTCGAAGTCGACCTTCTCGCGCACACCGCAGTCGGGACAGCACCAGTCGTCGGGGATCTGCGACCAGACCGTGCCGGGCGCGAAACCCTCACGGGGAGCGCCGAATCGCTCGTCGTAGACGTAGTCGCAGATCGGGCAGAGGTAGGCCATCAGTTCACTCCGTACTTCGCCAGGACCCGCGCCCGCTTGCTGGGCTGGATGTTCACGCGGGTGATGTCGCCGTTGTAGTGGGCGAGCACGCGATGGTCCATCACCTTGCGCCACAACGGCGTCACGTAGGCCAGGCCGATCAGGCTCGCGTAGCCGCTGGGCAGCTCGGGCGCGCCGTCCATGTGGCGCAGGATCTGGTAGCGGCGGGTGGGGTTGGCGTGATGGTCGCTGTGCCGTTGCAGGTGGTAGAGGAAGATGTTGGTGACGATGTGGTCGGAGTTCCAGCTGTGCTCGGGGGTGCAGCGTTCGTAGCGGCCCGAGGCGGTCTTCTGCCGGAGCAGACCGTAGTGCTCGAGGTAGTTCACCGTCTCCAGCAGCGAGAAACCGTAGATCGCCTGGATCACCAGGAACGGCAGAATCGACGGACCGAACACCGCGACCAGCCCCACCCACAGCACGACCGACATGAGCCAGGCGTTCACCACGTCGTTCTGCAGCGAGAACGTGCTCTTGCCCAGCCGCTGCATGCGGGTACGCTCCAGCTCCCACGACGAGGTCAAGCTGCCCCACACGCTGCGCGGCAGGAAGCTCCAGAACGATTCGGCGAAGCGCGCACTGGCCGGATCCTCCGGCGTCGCCACGCGCACGTGGTGGCCACGGTTGTGCTCGATGTAGAAGTGGCCGTAGAAGGTCTGGGCCAGCGTGATCTTCGACAGCCAGCGTTCGAGTTCGTCCTTCTTGTGGCCGAGTTCGTGCGCGGTGTTGATGCCGACGCCGCCCATGGCGCCGATCGTGAAGGCCAGACCGATCTTGGAGATCAGGCCGAGACCACCGTCGATGCCGAGCCAGGACAGGTTGTCCGCGGTCCACAGGTAGCAGGCGAACACCAGGCTGAACAGCTGCAACGGAATGTAGGCGTAGGTGCAGTAGCGGTAGTACTTGTCGTTCTCCAGCTGCTCCATCACCTCCTCGGGCGGGTTCTTGCCGTCGGGCCCGAAGAACCGGTCGAGGGTCGGCAGCAGCACATACAGCAGGATCGGCCCGAGCCACCACCACACGGGCGCGACGGCCTGCCAGCCGAACTGGTTGAAGGCCCACACGAACCCAGTCGCCAGCAGCGTCGCACTGGGGGCGACGAGGCCGAACAGCCACAGGTATCGCTTGGGATCTCGCCACTGCGGCGGGGCCGCCGATCCTGCGTGGTCACCGATTCGAGATGTCGTCATTGCCATTCTCCTCATCACCGAGACTTCGGACACCTTCTCGCTCGAAGTCGCCTTCGTTTACACATTAGCGCGTGTTGTTCCGATTGGATACACAATCACGCAGATTGTCAATGAACGAGCACATCGATAGGCACATGTAGGATGATCACGTGGCCGAACCACCGAACTTTCAGGCAGAAATGCGCCAACTGCTGCGCGACCGGATGATCGACGCCGCGCGCACGATGGTCGTCAGCGAGGGCTGGGGCGCGGTCAACATGTCGCGGGTGGCCAAGGAGGTCGGTATCAGCAGGCCGGTCCTCTACAAGGAGATCGGCACCAAGCAGGCGCTCGCGGATGCCCTGATCGAGCGTGAGACCGGCATCTACCTGACCGGCATCGCCGAGACGCTGGCCCGGCATCCGGCCGACCCGCTCGCCGGCATGACCGCCGCCGCCGAGTACACGCTGCGCGCCGCGGGCGACAACACCCTGATCAAGGCGGTGCTCTCAGCTCGCCAGGACGGCGATACCGCCATGCTGCCCGCCCTGGTAAGCGACCCGGAACCGGTACTCGGGCGGGCCGTCGCCGCCCTCAGTGCCACCGTCCGCGAGCAGTACGAATTCGCGTCCCTCACCGATGACGAGCTGACCTCGGTCGTCGAGATCATGGTCCGGTTGACGCTGAGTCATCTGTTCCAGCCGACAGGCAGCGTCGACCGCGCGGTGGCGCAGGTCGGCGCTGTCCTGTCGGGGGTCATGCCCGCGCTCTGAGCGGGCTCACAACCGCGCGTTCACCTGTCCGGCCGCGGCCGCGAACGCCCACCCGTAGCTACCGTGCGCGGCTGGGAACACCCCGCCCGCGCACACCGGATCGCCTGCGGCGCAATAGTTCGCGGTGCGGTCGGCGTACAGCGGTGCGACCGGGCCGCCGATCAATCGCAGGGGGTCACCGAACAGGAGCACCGCGACGACGCGCGAGGACAGCTCCGGCGGCAGCACCCACGCTCCGGGCAACGGGACGGAGCCGAGGACACCGTGGGTGACCACCGCGCCCTGGGAGTAGCCGACGAGAACGAAACGCTGGTCGGGGCAGGCGGCGGCCTGCTCGAGCAGGTGGCCGGTCATGGCCCGGGTGCCGTCGGGCATCGAGGTCGGCACCAGCAGGTCGGCTGGGTAGTCCACGCGATGGGCGGTGGTGTCCACCGGTAGTTGCGCGCTCAGTACCGCGTAGAGCGGGTCGCCGATCGCGGCTCCCAGATAGCCGGGTTCTGCTGTGCCGCGGGCGATCACGACGTCGAGGGTGGCGCAATCCTGCGCCCACGCTGTCAGTCCCGGGGACATCGCTGTCCCGATTCCCGCGGTCAGTAGCAACACCGACAGCGCTCGCGCTGTTTGCCTTGCGACGATACGAATTGCCTTCCGATAGGTCATCGTGCCCACCCACTCACGCCGTTGTGAGAAATAGAGAAAGAGCGATTCACCTCCTGCCCAACAGCATTCGGTGTGCTCAGTGGTGGAATACCCGTTGACCTGCATCGTCATGGCGCGAACTCGGCATCGGCTGCGCCACGGTTACATCTCGGATCGCCTGCGGCACAACGCCGCTGCGCTACCTCAGTGCTTCTTCGGCTTCTTCTTGTACTTGGGCTTGTCGTGATCGGGCTCCCACTCGTAGCCCGCCACACCACGTTCGCAGTAGGAGTCCGCGACGAGAACGTCGCCTTGATCGCGTTCACACCAGCGCGACTTCGAGCACGAGGTGGCGCCGAGGCCGGCCACGACGGCGAGTGTGAGGACGGCGGCACCGGTACGGGTTCGGGCGTTCATGAGCGTGTCGAGCCTTTCATCGAATGAAATGTCGCAGGTCAGGCTGTTTTCCAGGACTTGCCCCCACCTGCCGACTAACCAATGCTACGTTCCAGGCATGTCGAGCACAGTGCCTGCGCCCACCGAAGATTTCACCCCCGACGCGATTGTCGTCGGCGCCGGACTCGCGGGCCTGGTGGCCGCGCACGAGTTGGTGCTCGCCGGACGCAAGGTCCTGGTGCTCGATCAGGAGAATCGCGCCAACCTCGGCGGGCAGGCATTCTGGTCGCTGGGCGGGCTGTTCGTCGTCGACAGCCCGGAGCAGCGCAGGATGGGCATCAAGGACTCCTACGAACTGGCACTGCAGGATTGGCTGGGTTCGGCCGGTTTCGACCGCGACGACGAGGACCGGATGGGCCGCGAGTGGGCGAAGGCTTACGTCCGGTTCGCCACCGACGAGAAGCGGGATTACCTGCACGCCCTGGGTCTGCGTTTCACCCCGCTGGTCGGCTGGGCCGAGCGGGGCGGTGGCCTGGCGGGCGGACACGGCAACTCGGTGCCACGGTTCCACCTCACCTGGGGCACCGGGCCCGAGGTACTGCGGGTGTTCCGCGAGCCGGTGCTGGCCGGTGAGGCGAAAGGGTTGGTCCGCTTCGCCTTCCGGCACCGCGTCGACGAGCTGATCGTCGACGACGGCGCCGTGACCGGCGTGCGCGGCAGCGTTCTCGCCCCCTCCGACACCGACCGCGGTCAGGCCTCGAACCGGGATGTAATGGGCGAGTTCACCTTCCGAGCCCCCGCGGTTCTCGTGAGTTCGGGTGGCATCGGGCACGCCCACGACCTCATCCGCCGCAACTGGCCCACCGAACGGCTCGGCCCGTGCCCGGAGCACATGATCTCCGGTGTACCCGCCTATGTCGACGGCCGGATGCTCGGGATCTCCGAGGAAGCCGGGGCGGCGCTGGTCAACCGCGATCGGATGTGGCACTACACCGAGGGCATCCACAACTGGGATCCGATCTGGCCCGATCACGCCATCCGCATCATCCCCGGCCCGTCGTCGCTGTGGTTCGACGCGAACGGAAACCGCATGCCCGCACCGTGTTTCCCCGGTTTCGACACCAACGAGACCATGCGTCAGATCCTGTCGACGGGCTACGACTACTCGTGGTTCGTCCTGAACCAGTCGATCATCGAGAAGGAGTTCGCGCTGTCGGGTTCGGAACAGAACCCCGACATCACCGGCAAGGACTTGAAGTTCACGGTGCGCAGCAGGCTCGCCAAGGGCGCGCCGGGCCCGGTGGAGGCGTTCAAGCAGCACGGCGTGGATTTCGTGGTCGCCGACTCCCTGGCCGAACTCGTCGACGGCATGAACGACATCTCCCGCGGTCCGAAGCTGGACGTGGCCGCCCTCGAGCACCAGATCGTGGGCCGCGATCGCGAGGTCGCCAACTCCTTCTCCAAGGACGCGCAGGTGACCGCGACCAACAGCGCCCGCAAGTTCCTCGGCGACAAGCTCCGCGTCGCCAAGCCGCACCGCATCCTCGATCCTGCCCACGGCCCGCTCATCGCGGTGCGCCTCAATGTGCTGACCCGCAAGACCCTCGGCGGTCTGCAGACCGACCTCGATTCGCAGGTGCTGCACCCGGACGGCTCGGTGTTCCCCGGCTTGTACGCGGCCGGTGAGGTCGCCGGGTTCGGCGGTGGCGGCGTGCACGGTTACAACGCGCTGGAGGGCACGTTCCTGGGCGGGTGCATCTTCTCCGGTCGGGCTGCCGGTCGAGCGATCGCGCGACGCGCAGCCTAGTGCGGGTGCCGGGGGGCCAGGGTGCGTGACGCTTCCTTGGCCACCTCGGCCAGCGCCCGAGCCAGCCGCGCGGTGTCGAGCGCGGTGCGCTCACCATTGACCGTGCCCGACAACGAGATCGCGGCCACCGCGACACCGCGGCCGCGGATCGGCACCGCCACGCAACCCACGCCCGGCAGCGACTCCTCGGTGTCCACGGCCACGCCCTGACGGTTGCGGATACGGGCGAGTTCGCGATGCAGTTCGGCCCGGTCGACGATCGTGCGCGCGGTTCGTGCCACGGCATTGCCCCGCAGCGCGGCCTCGGCGATGCCGGGCTCCAGCGTGGCCAGCAGCGCCTTGCCCACCGCCGTGGAGTGCGCGGGCAGCCTGCCACCGACACGGGTCGGGATGACCACCCGGCCGCGGCCCCCCGAACGATCCAGGAACAACACCTCACGCCCGTCCAGCACCGCGAGGTGCCCCACCAGCCCCGTGCGCTGACTGAGTTCGTAGAGCAGTGGCCCCACCACCTCGCGCAGTTCGTTCTGCTCGGCCGCGAGCCCGCCGAGTTCGAGCACCCGCAGCCCCAGCCGGTAGCCGCCCGGAGTGTGCGCGAGCCAGCGCAGCCGGATCATCTGGTCGAGGATGCGATGCACGGTCGAGCGCGGCAGCCCGGTGCGTTCGGCGAGCCCGAGCAGCGTCAGCGTGGGTGTGGCGGCGTCGAACGCGTCCAGGATGAGCGTCATCCGCTCGATCATCGACGTCGGCGGTGCCCCGGTCGCCCGGCCCGATCCGGTCCACAGGTTCTCGGGCGCCGGTTCGGTCACGATCTCGACCGTCATGTGATCCAACCTCCACAGTGCGTAGCGCTAACAGACTAGAGCTGTCAGCTCCGCTTACGCACTATTTCGCCGCGATCTCAGGCAGGCACCGGGCTGACCGGCGTCACAGACAGCGGGCGGCGCACGATCGGCGCGATGGTCGCCGCGATCTCGCCGATCGCTCTGGCGGGCGCGCAGTGCGGGTCGGTGTCGACGAACGGAGCGCCCTGATCGCCCGCCGCGCAGACCACCGGATCGAACGGGATCCGGCCGATGACCGGGCAATAAGTGTCGAGCAGGCCGCTCAGCGCGCGGCTCACCGCGGTGGCGCCGCCCGCGCCGAAGAGGGTCTGCCGGGTGCCGTCGGGACTGTCGTACCAGGACATGTTCTCGATGATGCCCGCCACCCGCTGACCGGTCTGCGCGGCCACGGCGCCGGCGCGTTCGGCGATGCGAGCCGCGGCGCGTTGCGGGGTGGTGACGACCAGCAGCTGCGCGGTGGGCAGCAACTGGGCCAGGGAGATGGCCACATCGCCGGTGCCCGGTGGCATGTCGATCAGCAGAATATCCAGTTCGCCCCAGTACACGTCGTTGACGAACTGCTGCAACGCGCGGTGCAGCATCGGCCCGCGCCAGACGACGGGGGCGTTGTCGTCGACGAACATACCGATCGACACGACGCGCACACCGAATGCGCTGGGCGGCATCATCATCGACTCGACCAGGGTGGGCGCGGTGGTGATGCCGAGCATCGCGGGTACCGAGTGACCGTGAACATCGGCGTCCATGAGACCGACGCGTAATCCACGTCGAGCCAGCGCGACGGCCAGATTGACGGTGACACTCGACTTCCCGACGCCGCCTTTGCCCGAGACCACGCAGTACACGCGGGTCGGTGAATCCGGTTGCGCGAGAGCGGCGATACTGTCCGATCCGGGTCCCCGGAGCTGGAGTCTCAGGCTACGGCGCTGCTCCTCGCTCATCGCCCCGAAGTCGATCTCGACACCGGCGACGCCGGGCACCGCGGTGACGGCGGCGCGGATGTCGTCACTGATCTTCGTCCGAAGGGGGCATCCTGCGACGGTGAGCAGGATGCCTACCGCGACACGACCTGCTCCGTCGATGTCGATGGTCTCGACCATGTTCAATTCGGTGATGGGACGGCCGATCTCGGGGTCGTCCACTCCGGCGAGCGCGGTCCTGATCTGTGGTTCGGTCGGTGATGTCATGGGCTCCTCCTCACTGGACCGAGCTGGCGTGCAGCATGTCCGCGCGTTCGACGACCTTGATCCGCTCGCGTCCTTCGGCTTCGCCCAGCGCGCGTTCGTGGGCGTCCAGTCGGTACCAGCCTTCCCAGGTGGTGAAGGCAATGCCCGCGGCGGTGAGATGTTCGGTCACCGCATCGGGGTGTGGTCGCGGCGCCGGTGTCAGCCGGGCCTGATCGGCCAGCAGGCAGGCAACGGTTTCGGCGGCGTCGCCTTTGGTGTGGCCGATCAGGCCGACGGGGCCGCGTTTGATCCAGCCGGTGACATACACCCCGTCGAGGTATCGCGCCCCCTCGCGCGCGTTCGGGTCGATCAGCACGCGCCCCGCCTCGTTGGGGATGGTGCCGGTGCGGTCGTCGAACGGGATGTCGGCGACATCTCCGGAGCGATAGCCGACCGCCCGATAGACCGCCTGTACCTCCCACACCCGAAATTCGCCGGTGCCCTTGACGTTGCCGGTGCCGTCGAGCTGGGTGCGTTCGGTCTTCAGGCCGACGACCTTGCCGTCGGCGCCGAGGACCTCCGAGGGCGATTCGAAGAAGTGCAGGAACAGCTTGTGCGGTCGGTCGCCGTGGTCGCGGATGGCCCACTGCTCCAAGGTGTTGGCGACCATGTCGACCTGCTTGGAGTTGCGGCGGGCGGCTTCGGAGCCCTCGTCGTAGTCGATGTCTTCGGGGTTGACGATGACCTCGATGGTCGGCGAGTGATCCAGTTCGCGCAGCTCGAGGGGCGTGAACTTGGCCTGCGCGGGACCACGACGACCGAACACGTGGACTTCGAGGGCTTTGTTGCCCTTGAGACCTTCGTAGACGTTGGGCGGGATCTCGGTCGGCAGCAGTTCGTCACCGGTCTTGGCGAGCACGCGCGCGACGTCGAGGGCGACGTTGCCGACACCGAGCACGGCGACTTTCTCGGCGTCGAGGGGCCAGGAGCGGGGGACGTCGGGGTGGCCGTCGTACCAGGACACGAAGTCCGCGGCGCCGTAGGAGCCGTCGAGGTCGATGCCGGGGATGGCCAGGGCGCGGTCGGCGTTGGCGCCGGTGGAGAAGATGACCGCGTCGTAGAACTGGCGCAGGTCGTCGAGGGTGATGTCGGTGCCGTAGTCGATGTTGCCGAGCAGACGGACCTGGTCTTTGTCGAGGACCTTGTGCAGGGCGGTGATGATGCCCTTGATGCGCGGGTGATCGGGCGCGACGCCGTAGCGGATCAGGCCGAAGGGCGCGGGCATACGCTCGTAGAGGTCGATGCTCACGTCGGCATCGGACTTCATCAACGCGTCGGCGGCGTAGATACCGGCGGGCCCGGCGCCGATGATCGCCACCCGCAGTGGAGTTCTCATTTCTCGTAGCCCGCGACGAACGGCGTGTCCACGCCGAGGTCGCCCACCGCGCCCGCGCCGCCCGGCGAGCCGAGCGCGGTGTCGCGGCCGGGCAGCGCCGTGTCGAAGAAGGCCGCGTTCGTGGCGACGAAACCTTCCTGGCCGGCCGGAATGTCATCGTCGAGGTAGATCGCCTCGACGGGGCAGACCGGTTCGCACGCACCGCAATCCACGCACTCGGCCGGGTGGATGTAGGCCATCCGGTCGCCGGTGTAGATGCAGTCGACGGGGCATTCCTCCACGCACGCGCGATCCATGACGTCCACGCAGGCGGCTCCGATGACGAAGGTCATGGCTGTAGTTCCTTGTCGTTGGGCTCGCCGAGGGCGGCGAGGATTTCGTAACGCAGCCGCGCGAATTCGGGTTCGAAACGGGCGCCGGGTGCGCGTGGTGCGGCGATCTCGATGACGCGCTGGATGCGGGCGGGGCGCGGGGTGAGCAGGACGATCCGATCGGCCAGCAACAGCGCCTCGTCGACGTCGTGGGTCACGAACAACACCGTGGTCCGGCGCTGCTGCCACACCGAGATGAGCAGGCGCTGCATATCGGCGCGGGTCTGGGCGTCGAGAGCGCCGAACGGTTCGTCCATCAGCAGCACGCGTGGCTGCGCGGCCAATGTCCGCGCCAGCTGCACACGCTGACGCATACCGCCCGACAACGCACCGGGCAGATGGTCACCGAAGTCGGTGAGCCCCACCAGGTTCAGCAGTTCCTGGGCTTCGACGCGCCGGTTGCGCCGTGACACTCCGCGCAGTTTCAGCGCGAATTCGACATTGCGCCGGGCCGTGCGCCACGGCAGCAGCGCGTCCTCCTGGAACACCATCGAACAGTGCTGGGCGCTGGGCCCACCGTCGACGGTGACGCTGCCGCCGATCGGCGGCAGCAACCCGGCCATCGCCCGCAGCACCGTGGATTTGCCGCAACCCGACGGACCGAGCAGAACCACGATCTGGCCGGCATCGACGTCGAGATCTACTTCGGCGGCGAGACTTTCGCCGTAGGCGATGCGCAATCCGTGCAGCCGTACGGCGGCGCCGGCGCTCATCGCTGCGCCCTGGGCAGCCACCGGTTCACCCGGCGCCCCGCCAGTTCGACCAGCCAGGCGGTGAACCAGCCGAGCAGCCCGATGGTGAGCATCCCGACGATCACCCCCGGATAGTCCAGGAGCCCGTAGGACTGCCAGGTGAAGTACCCGATGCCGAACTGACCCGAGATCATCTCCGCGCTGATCACACAGATCCAGGCCACGCCCATCGCCACCGACAGGCCCGAGAAGATGCCGGGTAGCGCACCGGGCAGGGCGATCTGGAACAGAATGTCGCGTCGACGCGCGCCGAGGGTGTGGGCCGCTTCCTCCCACACCTTGGGCAGCGCGTGCATGGCGTGGATGGTGCTCACCGCGACCGGGAAGAACGCGGCGAAGAAGGTGATGAACACGATGCCCTGTTCCCCGGTCGGGAACAGCAGGATGGCCAGGGGCACCAGTGCGATCGCGGGGATCGGCCGGAACACCTCGAGTACCGGCCGCACGAGTGCGCTGACCACGGCCGAGCGACCGACCGCCATGCCGATCAGCACGCCCGACACCGTGGCGAGGCCGAAGCCGATCAGGATGCGGCGGGTGCTGGAGAAGATGTCACGGTAATAGGTGGCCGCACCGAGCTGCGTACGAAAGGAGTCGAATACTTGTGCGGGCGTGGGGATCTTGTCGAAACGCAGCCAGAACACGACCTGATTGGTGGTGAGCAGGTACCAGGCCAGGAGCAACGCGGCCAGTGGCACGGCGGTCAGTACGGCCCTGCGTGCTTTGCGGGGCACGATGAATCGGGTGGGTGAACTCGGTGGTGCGGTGATGATGTCGGGCTTCGCGACGGGCGCGGTGCGGGGTTGGGCGGAAACGGTCATGGTGAGCCTCCTGGTCTCACGTGACGGATCTAGCGGGCCTTCAGTGCTGCTTGGTAGTCGATCACCGTGACGCCCGGATGGGCGGCGGCGTACTGCTGTGCGGCGGCACCGGTCGCGAAGGGCAGCAACCGATCGTCGGGGCTCGCGGTGGGTTCGCTGACCCAGGTCGCGGTCGCGGCGAAGAGCCGGGTGCCGGTGCTGTGGTCGGGCACGTAGGCGGCGCGGACGGTGCTGCCGGTGGCCGCGATCTGTCGCAGCAGACAGGTCGGGGTCTTGGCGACGGCGGTGGTCGTGGCGTCGGCGAACCACACCTCCGAAGCGGTGGGAAGGCCGTCCACCGCTCCCCCGCACGCCGCATCGGTACCGGTCAGTGGTGCGGGAGCCGTCACCGACGCGCGGGCGGCGTCGTAGCCGGGACCGTAGACGGTGCGCAGGTAACGGTCGTCGACGAATTCGCCGAGGTTCAGATCCGACAGCGCACCGAGGCTTTTCAGGAACGGCAACAGCGTGCCCAGAGCGTCCACCTGTTGGGGCTTGATCGTCGGATCGAAGCTCACCAGGCCGTTCGGGCCGTTGTAGAGATACACGACCTCGGCAGGCAGCCCGGTGATCTCGGCGACGCGCTGTGCGGCCGCCAGTGGGTTCTGATTGAGGTAGTCGGTGGTCTTGCGCACCGCGGTGAGGAACGCCGTGACGATATCGGGGTTACCGATGCCGAAGCGCTCGCTCGCGACCACGGCGTGGAAGGTCGGGATGCCGGCGCTGCCACCGTCATAGAGCAGCTTGGCTTTACCGTCGTAGACCAGTTTCTGTGGCCACGGCACGAATTGGGCCAGCGCGGCCACCTGATCCCCTTGCAGCGCCGAGGCACCGACGGCCGGATCCTGACCGAGCAGCTTCACATCGTCGAGAGTCATCCCGGCGGCCGAGAGCCCGGTGGCGAGCATGCCGTGCGCGGCCGACCCCACGCTGGTCGACACGATCTCACCACGCAGGTCGGTGATCGTGGCCGCCTTCGAATCCGTCGGTACCACGATCTGATTCAGCGAACCGCGCAGGTTGTAGCCGGTGACGGCGATCAGTTCGGACTTCACGTCGGCGTGGTCGCGAGTCTTGGAGCCGTTGACCAGGATCGGCGCGTCTCCCATCGACCCGATGTCGACCTGGCCCGCCAGCATCTGCGCGGTCAGCGGTGGGCCCGCGGCGAAGTCCTTCCACTCCACCTTGTAGGTGAGCCCTGTCGTCTTGCCGAGTTCGGCGAGTTCGGCCTCGAAAGTGCCGCGATCACGCAGCAGCGTGCCCGCGGTGACTGTGTTGATCGTCTTGGACTGGTAACCGATGTTCACGGTGACGGTCTTGGCGTCGTCGGCGCTCCCGCAGCCGGTGGCCAGGGCGGCCACCGCGGCGATGCCGAGCAGCAGCGCGGGGATTCGGGTGCTCATGGTCGGCTCTCTCAACGCAACAGGAACGGGATGTTCACGGTGACAGCGCCGACCGGGCACCGCGCGGCACACGGCCCGCAGTACCAGCATTCGTCGACGTGCATGTAGGCCTTGCCCGAATCCGGGTGGATGGCAAGGGAATCGAGTGGGCACATGTCCACGCAGAGGGTGCAGCCGTCGATACATTTCGCTTCGTCGACCGAGACGGGGACATCGAGACGGGCATTGGCCTGGGCCATCAGAGTTCCTTTCCAGAGTTGGCGATGCCGATACGGGCGAAGGCGCGGACGTCGGCGTCCGGGTCGTCGAGCGCGGCCTGCAGCGCCGTGGTGATGTCGCGTCGTTCGGCGATCCGCTCGGCCAGTGCGCGCACCGCCGCCTTGCGGACGTCGAGGTTGGGATCGGAGACCGCCGACAGCAGCGGTGCCGCGGCGAGTTCGGGGTCGGCGGCGGCCAGGGCGATGGCCGCCGCCTGCCGGACCTGCCAGGCCGGGTCGGTCATCGATGCGGCGGCCGCCGCGGCAGCGTGTTCGTCGCAGCCGGTCCCGGCCAGACTCGACAGCGCGGCGGCGCGGACAAGCGGTCGGGGGTCGGCAGCGAGAACGAGCAGGGTCACCGAGCCGCGTGGATCACCGATCGCCGCGACACCTTTCGCCACTGCGATGCGCACGTCCTCGTCTTCGTCAGCGGCGCCGAGGCTCAGTTCGTCGAGAGCGTCGACAGAGGTGAGCCCGCCCACGACGGTGCGGCGAACCGCCGCATTCGGATCGGCGAGCCACCCCGCCAGCTCCGCCGCGTCGGTCCTGCGGTGCCGCCACAGCGCCTCGATCGCGGCCGAGCGCACCGCCGGCTCCGCTGCGGTGACGCAATGG
This sequence comes from Nocardia sp. NPDC055050, assembly GCF_053608345.1. Taxonomy (NCBI): domain Bacteria; kingdom Bacillati; phylum Actinomycetota; class Actinomycetes; order Mycobacteriales; family Nocardiaceae; genus Nocardia; species Nocardia sp. NPDC055050. The sequence continues at coordinate 148,560 of NZ_JBSGVG010000014.1, read as the reverse complement.
CGCAGCGCCGCATCGAATTCCGGACCGGGCACGATGACCTCGAGGAGTTCGGTGAGCAAGCCGATGGCGGCGTGACGCACGTCGACATCGACATCGGCGAGTGCGGTGGCGAAGATCGGGGCGGCCTCGGCCCAGGCGTCGGTGGTCTCGCTGAGCACCGACAGCGCCGTGCGGCGCACCTCCGGGTCGGGGTCGGTGATGAACGGCGTGAGTTCGTCGAGCTCGGGGCACTCGTCGGCCAGTTCGAGCAGGGCCAGCAGGCGGGCGCTCATCGGACATCCCTCACGTCGAGGTCGCCGACATCGCGCGGGCCGGGCACGGGTGTACTCATCGCGCACCCCACGCGCCGACGAGTTCGGGTGCGGAGACGTCGGCGACGCCGTCGGGACGGACGAAGCCCGGCACCGGCACGATGTAGGGGGCGACCGGCCTGGTGCGGAACTCCATCGCACCGGTGGCACCGCGATACAGGTTCAGATGACAGAACCATTCGGCATCGTTGCGCCCGGGCCAGTCGGCACGCTGATGGTAGAGCCCCCAACGGCTTTCGGTGCGCCGCAGTGAGGCCCGAGCCGCCATTTCGGCGCAGTCGCGAATGAAGGTCACCTCGGCGCAGCGCATCAGTTCGTGCGGCGTCCGGCCGCCCATCGCGGCGATGTCGGTGTTCATCCGTTCGAAGGCCTCGACGCCGAGCGTCAGATACGACTGCGCCTTGGGCGGCTGGAGGTAGTCGTTGACGAAGCGCCGCAGTTTGTACTCGACCTGGGTTTGGGGTGGGCCGTCGGGGTTGCGCAGCGGGCGGTAGATCAGCTCGTGGGCGGCCTCGATCTGATCGGTGGGCAGCTCTGGATGTACTGCGCCACGCGCGAATTCGCTCGCGTGCTCACCGGCGATGTCGCCGTAGACGAAGGCGCCGATCATGTAGTTGTGCGGAACCAGCGCCATATCGCCCGCCGCGTAGAGGCCGGGCACGGTGGTGGCGGCGTGTTCGTCGACCCAGACTCCCGAGGCAGAATGCCCACTGCACAAACCGATCTCGGAGATGTGCATCTCGATGTCGCTGGTGCGGTAGTCGGTGCCGCGGCCTTCGTGGAAGGTGCCGCGGGTGGGACGTTCGGTGGTGTGCAGGATGCCTTCGATCTCGCGGATCGTGGCATCGGGCAGGTGGCTCAGTTTCAGGTAGATCGGGCCGCGGGCGCTGTCGAGTTCGCGTTTGACCTCGGCCATCATCTGACCGGACCAGTAGTCGCAGTCGACGAAGCGATTGCCTTCGGAGTTGACCTGGTACCCGCCGAACGGATTGGCCACATACGCGCAAGCAGGACCGTTGTAGTCCTTGATGAGCGGGTTGATCTGGAAGCACTCGATGCCGGAGAGTTCGGCACCGGCGTGATAGGCCATGGCGTAACCGTCGCCGGCGTTGGTCGGGTTCTCGTAGGTGCCGTAGAGGTAGCCCGACGCGGGCAAACCGAGCCGGCCACACGCTCCCGCTGCCAGGATCACCGCGCCTGCCGAGATGGTGACGAATTCGCCGGTGCGCGTGTCGAATCCGACCGCGCCGACCGCGCGTCCGTCGACGGTGAGCACCCGCACCGGCATCACCCGGTTGCTGATGGTCACCTTGGATCGGACGTCGCGGGCGCGCAGGGTGCGGTAGAGCACCTTCTTCACGTCGCGTCCCTCGGGCATCGGCAGGACATAGGAGCCGGAGCGGTGCACTTTGCGGACCGCGTATTCGCCGTGCTCGTCCTTCTCGAATTTGACGCCGTAGCCCTCGAGGCGCTGGACCATCTCGAAACCCCGGGTGGCGGTTTCGTAGACGGTGCGCTGGTTGACGATGCCGTCGTTGGCGACGGTGATGTCGGCGACGTATTCCTCCGGGCTCGCCTTGCCCGGGACCACGGCGTTGTTGACGCCGTCCATGCCCATGGCGAGTGCGCCGGAGTGCCGGACGTGGGCCTTCTCGAGCAGCAGCACGCTGGCGCCGTGGCGGGCGGCGGTGAGCGCGGCCATGGTGCCCGCCGTGCCGCCACCGACGATCAGGACGTCGCAGACCAGTTCTCGCCGGTCGGTCAGCGGTGGAATCTGCATGGGGATCAACCCCTTTCGTGGTTGTCGCGGGTGCGCCGCGGGGTCACCGGGATGCGGTCGAGCCGCCCGGACAGGGAGAACCGGTCGCCGCGATAGCGGATGTATTCGAGATCGACGGGCCGACCGGAGTCGGTGTAGGTGAGCCGTTCCAGGAACAGCAGCGGAGATCCCGCACGGACCTGCAACAGTCCGGCGACGGTGGGATCGGCGGCGACCGCCTCGATCGCGACCGCGGCTGAGCCCAGCGGCAGGCCGAGTTCGGCTTCGAGCAGGCCGAACACGTCGCACCCGGTGAGGTCTTTGTCCAGGAGCGGGATGCCGACGTCGGCGGTGAGGTAGCTGGCATCGAGCGAGAGCGGCGCCCCGTCGAGGTAGCGCACCCGTTCCAGGGCGACGACCGGGTCGCCGGGCTGGAGCTCGAGCCGTTCGGCGACCAGTGGCGTTGCGGGCACGACCTCGGCGAGCAGGACCTGATTCACCACCCGGTCGCTGCTGGTCTCGAAGGTTTCGGCGAGGCCGCGCAGGCGGTCGAGGCCCTGTACCGCCTTGTCGGCGACGACGAAAGTACCGGCACCGGGGACGCGGTCGATCAGGCCTTCGTCGCGGAGCAGGGTGAGCGCGTCGCGCACGATATTGCGGCTGGTGGCGAAGTCGGCGGCGAGCTGGGCTTCGGCGGGCAGTGCGCGGGTGCCGTAGACGCCGCTGCGGATACGTGCGCGCAGGATGTCGCGGATGCGCCGGGCCGGTGCGCTGCGTCTGCCCGAACCCGGATCGGGGGGCCGTGGCCTCGCCGAGGAGGTGGGAGTGGCTGTCATGCGGCAAATGCTGCGAACGCCGCGTTACGACGGACGTTTCGGGCAATTACCGGGTGGTTACGCCAGTTCCTGGCCGTTGGCGAGGGCCGTGACCTGCGATGATTCCGACACCACTACGAATCCCACCACCACCGCAGTGGCCGGACCGCCCCCTGTGCGGTCACTGCGCTCCGAGATGGAGGTGGATCGTGTCGCGTACCCAGCACCGGTACCGGTCGAGCGACCAGCCTCGTTCGTTGACGAGATTGCCGTAGGTTCCGGTGTTGACGAGGCCCCACAGCATGTCGGCCACCGTATCGACATCGACCTGCTGCGGCAGTGCGCCCGCTCGCTCGAGTCGCCGCCCGAGATCGAGCAACTCGCCGTAGCGATCCGCCTCGCGTACCCGCAATGTCTCCTCGACCTCCGGGAACTGGCGCCGAGCCACCACCAGCGCCTCGTGAATCCGCCACACTCTGGACGCGACCTCGACATCGGCGGTGATTGTCGCGTCGAGTGCCTCCCACGCGGTCATCGTGTCCGTGACCGGATGCCGTTCGAGAACCGGAACGACATCGGTGGCGTAGATGTGCAGATGCAGGGCCGTCAACAGCTCGACCTTCGAGGGGAAATGCAGGTAGATCGCCTGGCGTGAGACTCCCGCCTCTTTCGCGACCGCTCCGAGGCCGGCGCCGTGATAGCCGTGTTCCTCGAACATCGCGCGCGCCGACTCGAGGATCTGAGTCCGGGTTTGGGGTCGTCCGCCACTTGACACGCTGTCAACCTTACCGTACTTTACAAGCTGTCAAGCAATCCCCGAGGAGGAACGCCATGGCTCGCTACCTGATCACCACCTGGGACGGTGCGGGAAACCTGGTCCCGACGCTCGGCATCGCCCGCGAGCTGGTCGATAGCGGCCACGATGTCCGAATACTCGGACACGAGACGATCGCTCAACGATGCGCCGATGTCGGCGCCCGCTTCGTCACCTTGACCCAGAGCGAGGGCTGGGACGCGATGGACACCCCGGACGACTTCGAAGCCGAAGTGAAACTCATGATCGACCAGCTGTGCTTCAGTTCCGCGATCGCGCGGGACCTCGCCCAGGAGCTGGACCGCGAGCCCGCCGATGTGGTGATCGTCGATTGTCTGCTCTTCACCGCAATCGACGTCGCGCTGGCCTCGGGCACTCCGACCGCGACGCTGTTCCACACGGCGTACAGCATCTTTCGGGGCGGACCACTGGTCGAGATGTTCACGCCGGGTATCGCGATCGCGAACGCGGCACGCGCGGACCTCGGCCTGCCCGCGATCGAGAGTCTCGCCGAGATCCACGACGCGTGCGCGCAGGCGCTCGTCGCGGTGCCCGAGGAGTTCGAGCCCGACGTTGCCGACGCAGCCAATGTGGTACGCATCGGACCGGTGCTCGACGCGCCCGCGTTGTCGCGCGAGATCGACGAGGTCGATGTCGGGGACGGTGCGAAGCCACTGGTTCTGGTCGCGCTGAGCACGAGCGAGCAAGGTCAGGCCGATCTGTTGCAGCGCTGTGTCGATGCGGTCGCGCGGATGCCGGTGCGCGCCATTGTCACGACCGGAGCGGCGATCGACCCGGCGACCGTGCGCGCGGGGGTGGATACCCAGGTCGTGCGGTACGCGCCACACGCCGACATCCTTCCTTCGGCATCACTGGTGATCACCCACGCCGGGCTCGGAACGACCATGGCCGCGCTCGGTCGTGGCGTGCCGCTGCTGTGCATTCCGATGGGCCGCGATCAGTTCTTCAACGCAGAGCAGGTCCGAACCCTCGGCGCGGGCCTGATGCTGATGCCCGACGCGAGCAGCGAGGTGATCGCACAGACCGCCGCTCAGATCCTCGGCGAGAGCAGCTTCGCCTCGTCCGCCGAACAGTTGGCCGTCGGCATCAGCGCATACGGCGGCGCGGCGAAAGCCGTTGCCGTGCTCGATGCGCTCGGGTGACGCTCAACCGCGCGCGTTCTCGAGCAGCGCGGCTCGCTCCACGAGCAATTCGCCCGGCCCGGCCGGTGGGGTGTTGCGGCGCCAGATGGCCCGGAATTTGCGGGTCAGCCGGGCGGCCTCGGCCGAGGGGACTTCCACCAGGGTGCCGGTGACGAGGTCGGGTGCGGCGATCAATCGACTCAGGACCGCGGGTGCCATGCCGGTTCTGGCGGCGGCCACGATCGCGGCGGTAGACCCGAGTTCGGCCGCCGGGCCCATGGGTGGGGCCGCGGTGGCGAGCAGGTCCCACACGGTGTCGCGGGTACCCGAACCCGGTTCGCGCCACAGCAGCGCGGTACCTGCCAGCTCGGTCAGCGTGACCGGGGTCTTCCGTTGCGCCCATGGATGATTCGGCGCCACGACTACGACGAGGTCGTCGGCGCCCAGCACGCGGCTGCCGAGCCCGGCCGGTGGATGCGGGCCTTCCACGAAGCCCAGATCGGCGGTGCCGTCCCGCACGAGGCCCGCGACCTGGGTCGAGTTCTCGACCTCGAGGGAGATCACGACCTCGGGGTGATCGGCGCGCAGTGCGGCCAGCCAGTGCGGAATGCGGTGGTCGGCAATGGTTTTGGAGGCGGCGATGCGCAGGCGTGGCGCTTGCGCGGCGCGCAGGCGGGCGACGTCGTCGACGAGGTCTGTGACGGCGGCCAGGACGGTGCGCGCGTGGGCGACGACGGCGCGACCCGCGTCGGTGAGTTCGGAGCCGGTCGGCGCGCGGTCGAGCAGCTTCACGTGCAGGCGGCGTTCCAGTGCGCTGATCCGCATACTCGCGGCCGGCTGACTGACCCCGTGCCTGCGGGCGGCGGCGCCCAGACTGCCCAGCTCCGCCACCGACACCAGGAGATCGAGGACCTCCAGGTCGGGGGTTCCGGGTGGCAGGGTCATGGCCCGATTATGGGTGACGGGTGGCGCGACGCCACATCAGGCACCGTAGCCGTCGTGATCGGGACCGAATCGGCCTCGCAGCTTCTTCGCCACACCGTAGAGGGCGAACACCGGTTTCAGTGGCATCCATTCGCCGAACCGATATTCCCGGCCAGGGACCAGGCGAACGGCCAGTTCCGGGCTCTGTTCAGCGAGATAGGCGCGGGCAGTCTCGGCATGCGTCGGCAGCGAGACGATCTTGATCCGGTCGACGTCCTTCAGGTACGGGATCGCGAAGGCGATGTTCTCCCAGGTGGACCGGCTCGACTCCTCCAAAACGAGTTCGCCCTCGTAACCGCGGGTTTCCACGGCGTAGCGGCCCATCATCGCCGCCTCGGTCTCCGGTCCCGCGCAGGCACCTCCACACAGCACGAGGCGAGTCTCGGACGCGTGCGGATCGATGGATCGTAGACCGGCGCGCACTCGCCAGCGGTTCATGCCGTTGGCACGCGAACCGGTGTTGCGATATCCGAGGACCACGACGGCCTCCGACCCTGAGCGTGGGGCTCCGACGCCCCGACGGGAGGCCCGTCGATTCGCCCATTCGCCCCACAGCATCACTCCGACACCGGTGGCGATCGTCAGCCGGGTTCGTTTCCGCACGTCTCCAGCAAACCACACACCCCGTCGGCAGGGCCATAAGCCGAAATTATGACCACCTGCGAATTCGCTCTCTACCTCGGGCTCCTGCGTACCGCGAAGGTGAAGGAGTGAACCGCGCACCCGCTCTCGCTCCCGGCCTGATCCTCGCCGCGCTCCTGGCCACCGTGGCCACGCCGTTCGGCAAGGCGCTGCCGATGATCGGCACGCCGGTGCTCGCGCTCGGCGCGGGCGCCGTCGCCGGGATGGTGCTGCGTCGCAAGGACGTGACGGGCGAGACGTTCGGCCCTGGGCTCGACGTTGCCCGCCAGCGCTTGCTCGGGCTGGCGATCGTGCTGCTGGGGCTCGGCCTGCCGCTCGGGTCGGTGATGAGCGTGGGGCGCGAGACGGCGGTGGTGCTGATCGGGACGCTGCTCGTCGGCGGTGTGGCGGCGTTCTTCGTGGGACGGATGCTCGCGGTGGACAAGGAGTCGGCGACCCTCATCGCCGTGGGCACCACGATCTGTGGCGCGTCCGCGATCGCCGCCGCCACCGCGGTCCTGCGGCCCGACAAACAACGGGTCGCCTACGCCCTGTGCACCATCTTCATCTTCAATGTCACGGCCGTGCTGGTGTATCCGCCGCTGGGCCGCGCTCTCGGCCTGTCGCAGGAGGCGTTCGGACTCTGGGCGGGCACCGCGATCAACGACACGTCGTCCGTCCTGGCCGCCGGCGTCATCTTCGGCGCGGGCGCCGCACAGTTCGCCGTGATCGTGAAGATGGTTCGCAGCCTCGCCATCATCCCGCTCTGCGTCGGCCTGCACGTCGGCCGCCGCCACATCGCCGAGGACACCGATCTCCCCCAGGCCTCCCTGCGCCGGGCGGTCCCCCTGTTCGTGATCTTGTTCCTGGCCGCCTCCGTCATCGCGGGCCTCGGCATCGTTCCCACCGAGCTCACCGCACCGCTCGCCACTGTCAGCGGTTGGCTGATCGCCGCCGTCCTCGCCGCCATCGGCACCTCGCTGAGCATCGCCCGCCTGCGCACCGCGGGCATCCGCCCCCTGATCCTCGGTGGCACCCTCGGCCTGATCCTCGGCACCACCAGCCTCGGCCTCATGTACGTGACCGGCTGGTGCTGACAACAACGGCCCCACCGACGTGCGCGCGGGGCCTGATCGGGCCCGCGTCGCGGAGCTAGGATTGCTGGACATCGCAGGTCGGCGCGGACAGGAGGATGTCATGAACAGCGTGTACCGGATCATCGCCACCGCGGGTGCCGCCGCGGCAGTAACCCTGGTCACCGCGGGTGTCGCGGCGGCCGAGGACGCCGAGCCACCCTCGTCGCCGTTGGTCGAGTACATCGAGTCGTGGCCACCCGCCCCCGAATGGTGCAACGCGAGGTGGGACCCGATCGAGAACGTCGTCGAGGATTCGATCCCACCCCGGTACGAGCCGGAGTTCGACGCGTTCGACGACTGGTGCGAGGGCGACGCGGACTGACTCGCCCGGTGCGGTGGGGCGGCCGACAGGGCGACCGCCCCGATCGACCTATCCCGCCGCGTTGACGGCGTTCATCACCGCTGCCAGCGAGGCCGCGACGACCGAGGTGTCGCGACCGAATGCCCATCCGGTGCGGTCCGCCGCTCGGTACTCGACGTAGCTCACGGCGGCGCCTGCGGCGCCCTCGCCCACCGAATGCTGGGTCAGGCCGAGGATCTCGATGCGATAGCCCGCCTCGTCGAGTGCGGCGGTCAGTGCCTCGACCGGCCCCACCTCACGGTGCACCGAATGCCGTTCACTGCCGTGTGCGTCGAGGACGATCCCGGTGGCGCCGTCGGCGATCTGCCACCCCACCAGCGTGATTCGCTGATCGGAGACGGTGTAGGTCTGCTCGAACAGCGTGAACAGATCCTTGGCGGTGATCTCCGCGCCGGTGTCGTCGGTGTGTTCCTGCACCCGCTTCGCGAGGTCGATCTGCAGACGACGTGGCAGGTCCAGACCGTATTCGGCGTGCAGCAGGTAGGCGATACCGCCCTTGCCCGACTGGGAGTTGACCCGGATCACGGCGTTGTAGGAGCGGCCGAGGTCGGCGGGGTCGATCGGCAGATACGGTACCCGCCACTGTGATTCGCGCTCGGTGATGCCCTGGGCCGCTGCCCGCTCGCGATGTTCGGCCATGCCCTTACCGATCGCGTCCTGATGGGTGCCGGAGAAGGCGGTGTGGACGAGATCGCCCACGTACGGATGCCTCTCGTGCACGGGCAGGCGGGTGCAGTGTTCGACAGTGCGGCGGATCTCGTCGATGTCGGAGAAGTCGATCATCGGGTCGATACCCTGGGCGTGCAGATTCAGGGCCAGCGTGGCGATGTCGACGTTGCCGGTGCGTTCACCGTTGCCGAAGACACAGCCTTCCACGCGTTGCGCGCCCGCGAGCACGGCCAGTTCGGCGCAGGCGATACCGGTCCCCCGGTCGTTGTGCGGGTGCACCGACAGGATCACGCCGTCGCGGCGTGCCAGGTTGCGGTGCATGTATTCGATCTGGTCGGCGTAGATGTTCGGGGTCGCGACCTCCACTGTCGCAGGCAGATTCAGCGTCACCGGACGCTGCGCGCTCGCCTGCCACAGGTCGGTGACCGCGTCGCAGATCTCGAGGGCGAAATCCGGTTCGGTCAGGTTGAACACCTCCGGCGAGAACTGGAAGCGCGCGCGGGGCAGCTCGCCCGCCAGTTCCAGCACGTCGCGGGCACCGGCGACGATCAACTCGCGCAGTTGCGCACGATCCTTGCCGAGGACCACCTCCCGCCAGACCGGCGCGGTGGCGGTGTACAGGTGGATCACCACCTCGTTGGCGATACCGCGCACCGACTCGACGGTTCGTTGGATCAGGTCTCGCCGCGCCGGGGTGAACACGACCACGGTGACGTCCGGCGGGGCGATCGAGGTGTCGGCCAGCAGGCGCACGAAATCGAAGTCGGTCTGTGATGCGGACGGGTAGCCGACCTCGATCTCCTTGTAGCCCATGGCGATCAGGAGCTCGAAGAACCGGCGTTTGCGCGCCGGGTCCATCGGTTCGGCCAGCGCCTGATTGCCGTCACGCAGGTCGACGGGCACCCACAGGGGGGCGGTGGTCAGCCGCGCGTTCGGCCAGTCGCGGTGTCCGACAGCAACATCCACGCGCCGATGGACATCGCGATATCGAGACGAGGGCATTGCCGAGTGACGCTGGCGATTCCACGCGGGCGCGCCGTCGGCGACAGCGCCCGAGGGGGTGGTCAGGGTGGGGAATTCGGTCATGACTTGCTCTGCTTCCCGGCCCACTTCGGGCCACGAGACAACGGCGACCGGCCATGACGGAGCCCCACGGCGGGGCGGCCGGTCGGTCAGGCCCCGCCGTGGCGGCCGAGAAGAAGCGCGGTGTAGGTCATGATGGGTACACTTCTACCACAACTCCTCAGACAAGTAGAGAGGTTTGCCGGTGGTATCGCAGGTACGACGTCAGCCGCTGGCCGCGCAAGCGGCTGAACTACTGCTCGCGCGGATCCGCGCGGGCGAATGGCCACTGGGTCATCGACTACCGGGTGAGACGCTGCTCGCCGCCCAGCTGGGGGTCGGCCGCTCGACGCTGCGCGAGGCGATCAGAGAGCTCGCGGGCAAAGGCGTGCTCGACAGCAGGCAGGGCTCCGGGGTCTTCGTCACCGCACTCGACGTGTCCGAGGACTGGGACGTCGTGCTGCGCGGCGCCACCATCGCCGCGGTGATCGAGGCGCGCATCGCGATCGAGGCCGAGGCCGCCGCCCTCGCGGCACAACGGCGCACGCCTGCCGATCTGCGGGCCATCCGGCGGGCGCTGGCCGGTCGTCGTGCCGAGGGCCAGACCGTCGCCGCGCACGTCGATGCCGATATGGCCTTCCATCGCGCGGTGATCGTGGCCGCGCACAACGATGTGCTCACCCAGCTGTTCGGCAGCTTCCTGCCGCGGCTGCGCCTGGCCATGATCGACATGCTCGAGTTGCGCCCGGTCCGCTCCGAGGAGGCCGACCACTGCGCGCACGAACAACTCGCCCAGGCGATCGCCGACCGAACTCCCACTGCCGCAGCGGAATTCAGCCGCACCCACCTGTCCGCCCTGAAGGAGGCCTTCACATGACCGGCGCCCCCGTGATCGAGCTCGACGACGTGACCTTCCGGCGCGACGGCAAGAAGATCATCAACGGCATCTCACTGACCGTCCGGGCCGGTGAGCACTGGGCCCTGCTGGGCCCCAACGGTGCGGGCAAGAGCACGCTGCTCGGCTTCTGTGGCGCGGTCACCTTCCCCACCACCGGCGCGGTGCGGGTGCTCGGCGAACAGTTCGGCCGGGTGGAGCTGGCCCGGCTGCGACGCTCGATCGGCCACGTCAACCCGCGCCATCCGCTGCGCTATGCCCTCACCGTGCGCGAGGTCGTCCTCACCGGTATCACCGGCACCATCGATACCCCTATGCGCTGGTCGCCGACCTCCGAGGACCTCGCCCGTGCCGACGCGATCATCGACACTCTCGGTCTGTCCGGCAAGGCCGACGACAGCTGGCCCACCCTGTCCCAGGGCGAACGCGGCCGCACCCTCATCGCCCGCGCCCTGATCAGCGACCCCGATGTCCTGCTCCTGGACGAACCGTCCACCGGCCTCGATCTGGCCGCGCGCGAGCAACTCCTCACCACCATCGACACCCTCGATCGCACCCACCCCGAGGTCGCCTCGATCCTGGTCACCCATCACCTCGAGGAACTCCCCAGCACCACCACCCACGCCCTCCTCATCGCGAACGGCCACACCGTCGCCGCGGGCCTCGCCACCGACGTCATCACCACCGACCACGTCTCCACCGCCTTCGCCCACCCGATCGAAGTCCGCTACGACGGCCGCTGGAGCGCCCGCGCCCGCTGAACACCGGATGCCCACTCGGGCAACGCTTCGCGCGCCGCGAGCCACTCCTGCGGGATCCCGCGGGTCGTGCCACGGTCCCCGACACCGGTGTGGGCAGCCACGATCCCGCCGACGATCGCGGCGGTGGTGTCGACGTCGCCACCGGCTTCCACACAAGCGGTGACGGCGCGCGGATAGTCCACGAGGTAGGTGGCGGCGGCCCACATGGCGAAGGGCACCGTGTCCTGAGCGCTGACCCGGGCGCCGTTGCCGAGTTCGTAGGCCGCTTCGGCTACGGTTCGGCCGAGCAGCTCTCGAGCTCGACGGATTCCGTGCGCGGTGCGCCCGTCGACCAGATACGGTTCGACGGCCCGCAGCAATTCATCTGGCGCGCAGCCCTTTCCCCGTGTTTGCGCAGCGTGCGCGGCGGCAACCGCCACTGCCATCGCTCCCACGATCGCTTCCGGATGCCGATGGGTGATCTCGGCGGACAGCGCCGCCTGCACCGCGGCCAGATCGGGATTGCCGGCGAAATGCGCGCCGAGCGGCGCGACTCGCATCGCGGCCCCGTTTCCCCACGATCCACTCCCACCGAAGACAGCACCGGCCGCCTCGCTCCATGGACGCCCGTCTCGAATCTCGTGCAGCACAACAACTGTGCCCGGCCCGTAGCCACGATACGGTTCGCACCGCTGCGCGAACGCGCCCGCGAGGACATCACGGTCCACGTGGCCACGCTCACGGATTTCCGCATACACCGAACACGCCATTTCGGTGTCGTCGGTCCATGGCCATGGCGCCGACGGCGGTCGACCCGCGAGAAGATCAGGAACAGAACGACCGGGAACGAAGAACTGCGCACCCAGCGCATCACCAACAGATAAGCCTTGAAGACTGTCGAAAGCGGGATCGGAATTCGGCATGCTGGGCGTAATCATTGCCCACCCTGGGCAACGACGCAACACGATCTCCGGTCGGTCAGACCAGCTCGACCTCGTCGAATCCGACGGTCAGCTTGTGTCGGCGCTCGCGCAGGACATTCCCCTCACGGTGGACGGTTCCCTCCCCGAACTCGATTCTCAGCTCCGCGCGCCGCGCGTCGACCTCCCGGACAACCCCGCAGATGCCGCTGAACGGACCTGCCGGGAAATACACGACATCGCCCGGCCCGTAGTCGGTGAACCCCACGGCGCCACTGTAATTCACGTCAGCGGGCATCGCCTTTGTGTGATGGGACAAAGGGGGGAAGGATCGGTTCGTAGAGGTTGCGAGCGCGCCGCCGGTCGGCGTTGTCGAGATCGAGAAAGTAGGCGGACTGCCACTGTTGTGACTGCTGCGCTTGCTTGTTCCGGGTCGCGGACCACGGCGGGTACAGGCGGAACCCGCGTTTGCCGCCACGGCCGGCTACGGAAACGATGCCGTGTTCGACGAGGGCGTTCCGCGGGAAGACGAACTGTCCGACCCGCGATTCCTCGCGAACGGTGATCACCAGGAGGTCGACACCGTCCTCCACGGCGAATGGCTCGGTCGAGCCGTCCTCGGCGCGCTGCCACACGGATACGAACAGACCCGGCTTCGCCGGAGTCCGCTTGCCCACCCGAAATCTCACCGAGCCACGACCGACCTCGGCCACGGATGCTCCGTATTCCGCGTTCTGCGTCTCGAACGCCGTGGCCGACATGTCCAGTCCCAGCAGGGCGATGAGGGTTCGGGCCGCGAGAAGTTCAGGGTGCGTCATCCGAGCCTTCGAAGTCGGGATCGAAGTTGTCGAGGAGTTCGTCGGCCCGGGAGAGGGCTTGGTCCAGTTCGTCGGTGACGGTGTCGAGCACAGACATGCCGTCGAGCATCCCGGACAGTTCGGAGTGCAGGGCGTGGAGTTCGGCGATGGCGGGGTCGACGGTGGTCCAGGCGACGGTGTCGGACCACCAGGTGTCGCGTTGGATCCAGGACCAGACGATGTCGCGGACCAGCAGGGCATCGGTGGTGAACAGCTGACGGTGTTCGGCGCCGGTGGTGTGCTCGAGTTCGTAGGTGCCGTCGTCGAGGTAGCGCGCCTGGATGGAGTCGGCCGGGGTGCGTGTGAGGAGGAGGAAGGGGTGCTCGGGGGCCGGATCGGTGGCGGAGGCGCCGGGTCGGGCGGGGTCGACGGGGTGTGGCTGCGCCGAGCCGTCACCGACGTGGACTACGACTTCGGGCTGGTCGTCGCGCTGGGCACCCATCGGGCCAGTGTGCCGGATCGGCGAACATCGCGAACAGCCGGACCGATGAATCGGTGACGCGTACAGCGTCTACATCGACAGCAGGTTTTCTGTCGACAGAGAGGCTCCACCAGTGCACGAAAACGAAGTCAGGGCCGAGACCGCACGGCAGCGTGCCGACACGGCGGAGTTCTTGGCGGGCTTGGACGAGGCCGCCTGGGACGCGCCGACACTGTGCGCCGGCTGGCGGGTGCGCGAGGTCGCCGCACACCTGAGCATGCCGTACCGGACCTCGCTACCGCGTTTCGTCCTCGGCATGATCACCGCGCGCGGCAACTTCGATCGCCTGGCCGACCGCGCGGCCCGCGAGGACGCCGCCCGGTTGAGCACCGCCGAGTTGGTCGCCGCCATCGGCGACAACACCGGGCACCCGTGGAAGCCACCGGGCGGCGGCTTCGCGGGCGCGCTGAGCCACGATGTGATCCACGGCCTCGACATCACCGTCGCGCTCGGCCACGCCGATCCGGTTCCTCTCGACCGCATGCGCATGGTGCTGGCAGCGCTGAACCCACGCACGGCCAAGTATTTCGGTGTCGACCTCGCGGGAATCGCCTTGCGCGCAGACGATCTCGACTTCAGCTACGGCGAAGGCGAGGTGCTGTCGGGACGTGCGCAGGATCTGCTGCTCGTGCTCTGCGGGCGAAAACTTCCCCCGGGCCGTCTCGATGGCGAGTCGGCGGCCCGATTCACCGGCCACTGACAATCGAGCTGCGCCACAGCACGACGGCGGGTAGCCTCGCACCGATGACGTGGACAGCTCCCGAGCTAGAGCCGACCAGAACTCTGGTCGGCGCGGACGAGCGGCCGATGTTGCAGTCCTGGTTGGACTTTCATCGCCAGACCCTGCTCGGCAAATGTGGTGGACTCGACGGTGAACAGCTCGCCGCGCGCTCGGTGGAGCCGTCCTCGCTCTCGCTGCTCGGCCTCGTCCGGCATCTCACCGAGGTGGAGCGAGGCTGGTTCCGGACCTCCGCCGCGGGCGAGGAGGTCGAACCGGTCTACAGCTGCGAGGCCGAGCCCGACGCTGATTTCGACGACCTCGCCTCGCTACCCGCCCAGGCGGTGTTCGCGGCCTTTCACGCCGAGGTCGCCGCCTGTGACGCCGCCGTCGCCGAACTCTCCCTCGATCACGTGTTCCACGTGCCGTGGCGCAGCGACGAGTACACGTTGCGCTGGGTGTATCTGCACATGATCGAGGAATACGCCCGCCACAACGGCCACGCCGACCTGCTGCGCGAGCGGATCGACGGCGTCACCGGCAGCTTCTGAGTCAGGCGGCGCCGGTCACGACGCCGGGAGTGAGCTGGTCGAGATCGTCGATGACGGTGTCGGCCAGGGCGAGGGCGTCGGGCAGCGGCGGGAACTCCGGGCGCGGCGCCGCGATCAGGCGCATCCCGGCGTTGTGGGCGGAGCGCAGACCATTGGTCGAATCCTCCACGGCGGTACAGTCGTTCGGCTCCACGCCGAGTCGCTGCGCGACGGTGAGGTAGACGTCGGGTGCGGGTTTGCCGCGTCCGACCTCCTCGGTGGACAGCACCACGGTGAAATAGTCGAGCAATCCGGACTTCGCGAGCACCAGATCGATCAAGGTGGCCGGTGACGAGCTGGCCAGGCCGAGTTTCCAGGAACCCGCGCACCGCCGCACCGCGTCGACCGCGCCGGGCAGCAGCGGGACGTGGTGGGCGTACTTGTCGGCCATCAGGTCGATGACGGCGGCAGCCACCACGTCGGCCGGTTCGGCCACGCCCAGCTCGTCGGCCAGGTACGACGACCACTCGACGGTGTTCATCCCCATCATCTTCTTCTGCGAATCCGGTTGCCACCGGCCACCTTTGAGGACGACGTACTCGTGCCTGACCTGTTCCCAGATCGGCTCGGAATCGATCAGCACGCCGTCCATATCGAACACAACCGCCGCGATACCCATGCGTTCAGCCTTTCGCCGCTCACCCGGAGGGGCACCACCAGTTGGTGCGCCGACGCTCCGGTACGTAGGACCTGCTCGGTGATCGGGATCCAGCCTAGTTGACCCGACACCGATCCCCGGCGCGAACATCCAGCTCGGCAGCGATAACGTGTTGCATATGGACGATACACAGGTCGGCAACTCGCTCCCGGACGAGAAGCATCACGAAGGCGGATTCCGGCCGGTTGCCGAGCTGATCCAGGCACGCAAGAACCGCGGCACCGACAACACGGTGGGTGGACCGCACTACGGCGAGCTGATCGATCAGGTCCGCGCGCTGATGGACCGGGCGCGGCTGGTCAACCCCTCCGACGAGCTCGCCAAAGAGGCCATCGCCACTCTCGAACAGCTCAACGCCCGCCTCGACGAGGCCGTGGTGGACGAGTGGTCCTCGCCCAGCTGGACCCGGACCGACCTGCCTGCGCGGGGCAACATCACGCTGCCGCCGTACACGGTGGTCAGCGGAGACCGCGACGGTGTCACCGCGAAGGTCACCTTCCGCACCTTCCACCTGGGCGGCAACAACGCCGCCCACGGTGGCCACATCGCCCTCGCCTTCGACGACATCATCGGCATGACCGCCGCGCTGTCCACCAGGTCGGTGACCCGCACGGCCTCGCTCACCTTGGACTACCGCTCGATCACGCCCCTCAATCGCGAGCTGACGGTGCGCGCGTGGACCGAACGCGTCGAGGGCCGCAAGGTGTACCTGCGGGCGACGCTGCACGACGGCGAGCGGTTGTGCGCCGAGGCGAAGGGTCTGTTCATCGTGCTCAATCCCGGCCAGCCGTGACTGCGCGCCGACATTGCGATCGACGTGATCGCAATGTCGGCCGTACGGTCCGAGGTGGCGCAATAGCGGTTTCTCCGCGGATACCCGCAGGTCGTGTGAGCCGCCACCCGGCGTAGAAACATCCGCTGAATTCCCCCCGCGATCGCGGCGCACGGAGCGCCGCGTAATCGCCGCTATCGTCGCTGTTCATGCAGGTCAGCGAGAAAACAGGGGCTACGGAGCCCACCCCGATCCGCGGTCAGCGCGCCGATCGGGCGCGCCGGGTCGCCGATATCCTGCGCCACCAGATCCTGGCGGGCGCGGTGGCGGGTACGGTGCCCGGCGAGCAGGAGCTCGCCGCCGAGCACGGCACCTCCCGCAATACCGTGCGCGAAGCGCTGGCGCTGCTACGCGACGAGGGACTCATCGATCGCGCCCCGAAGCTCGGCACCCGGGTCGCCGCCCGCAAGTTCGACCACGGCCTCGATGCCCTGCTCGGACTACAGGAGACGCTCAAAGGGCACGGCACCGTCCGCAACGAGGTCAGGGCCGCCACCACCATCACCGCTCCCCCGGCCGTCGCGCGCCGGCTCGAGCTGGCGCCGGGCGACAAGGTCGTCTACATCGAACGCCTGCGGTTTCTCGCCGATCTGCCGCTGAGCCTCGACCTCACCTATCTCGCGCCCGATGTGGGCGCTGAAGTGCTCGCCCACGATCTCGAGACCACCGACGTGTTCGTGCTCCTCGAACAGGTCACCGGCCGGTCGCTGGGCGCCGCCGACCTCGCACTGGAAGCTGTCGCGGCCGACCCGCACACCGCGACCACTCTGGATACCCCGGCCGGTGCGCCGCTGCTGATGCTCGAACGCCTCACCCACCTCGACGACGGCCGCCCCGTCGACCTCGAATACATCCGCATGCGCGGTGACCGCATCACGATGCGCGGCAGCCTCACCCGCACCACCCCCGAATGGAAGGTCCTGTAATGGCACTGGTCCCCCAGCGCGCCGACGTCCCGGTGACGATCGACGAATCACTGTGCATCACCGGCTGCACCCTCTGCGTGGACATGTGTCCGCTCGATTCCCTTGCCATCCACGATGATTCGGGCAAGGCCTACATGCACGTCGACGAGTGCTGGTACTGCGGGCCGTGCGCGGCCCGCTGCCCCACCGGCGCCGTCACCGTCAACATGCCCTATCTGCTCCGCTGAAACCGGGAATCCCACGCATGAAGATCACTCGATTCGCCCCTGTCGCTTTGGCTCTCGCGCTCACCACGGCCGGCTGCTCGCTCGAAAGTTCCGACGCCGCACCGGCGGGCACCGTCAAGGTCGTCATCGGCTACCAGTCCAAGACCATCAACACCGTCACCGCGGGCACGCTGCTCAAAGCGCAGGGTTACCTGGAGCAGCGGCTACAGAAGATCACCGATGGTGGTGGCGCGAAATACCAGGTGGAGTGGCAGGACTACGACACCGGAGCACCGATCACCGCCCAGATGGTGGCGGAGAAGATCGATATCGGCTCGATGGGCGACTACCCGTTGCTGATCAACGGATCTCGTACGCAGGCCAACGAACGCGCACGGACCGAGCTGGTGTCGATCACCGGCTACAACCCCAAGGGCGCGCTGAACATGGTGGTGGTGCCCAACGACTCACCCGCTCGTTCGCTGACCGATCTGGCCGGGCAGAAGATCTCGGCCAGTGTGGGTTCGGCGGGCCACGGCACCCTGGTGCAGGCGCTGAGCCGGGCCGGGATCGACCCGGCCAAGGGTGTGGAAGTACTCAACCAGCAGCCACAGGTCGGGGCGACCGCGCTGGAATCGCATCAGGTGGGCGCGCTTTCGCAGTTCGTGGCGTGGCCGGGTCTGCTCGTGCAACAGAACAAGGCCAAGCTGCTCTATGACGGTGCGGAGCTGAACGTGCCGACTTTCCACGGCGTGGTCGCTCGCCGTGCCTACGCGGCCGATCATCCGGAGGTATTGCAGGCCTTCCTCGCCGCGCAGTTGGATGCGACCGCGTTCCTGAACGAGAAGCCGTTCGAGGCAGCGGATCTCGTCGCGAAGGGTTCCGGCCTGCCACAGGAGGTCGTGTACCTCTACAACGGCCCTGGCGGTACCAGTTTCGACACCACGCTCAAGGCGAACCTGATCGCGGCGTTCAAGGATGACGTGAACTACCTGAAGTCGATCGGCGATTTCGCCGATCTCGACATCGACGCCTTCGTGCAGGACGGACCGTTGCGCAAAGCCTTCGCCGAGACCGGTCGTACGACCTACGACACCGAACTCGCGTCGGGGGTCAACCCGAGCAAGGTGACCGGCACCGATCCGATCTGCGCTGCGCCGGTGAGTGATCCGGCACTGGCCGGCGAGATCTGGGTCGACGGCGCGGACAAGCCCCAACCCGCCGCGAACCCTGTGTGCTTGTTGCGGGCGGTGCAGGCAGCGAAGGCGCAGGGCAAGACGATTCGCGCGGTCTATGTTCCCGATGCCGAACTGGGTACTCGCTGGTTCGCGGACAAGGCCATCTGGTTGCGCGAGAGCGCGCAGTACCTGCCGTTCACCACGCAGGCAGCGGCCGACCGCTACCGCGCCACCCATCCCGCCGCCGCACCGGTCTCCTATGCGCAGGCCGTGACGGAAGTCCGCGGATGAGCACGGTCTCCGGGCAGGTCGGACGGACTGCCGACGCGACCGAATTGCGCACTGCCACTGCCGGTGCGGCGAATTCCGCGGGCAGCAGACCTG
The DNA here is from genome assembly GCF_053608345.1 of Nocardia sp. NPDC055050. Taxonomy (NCBI): domain Bacteria; kingdom Bacillati; phylum Actinomycetota; class Actinomycetes; order Mycobacteriales; family Nocardiaceae; genus Nocardia; species Nocardia sp. NPDC055050. The sequence continues at coordinate 129,501 of NZ_JBSGVG010000014.1, read as the reverse complement.
GCGTCGCGGGCGGCGAGCCCGCCGATGCCGCCGCCCTGCACGACGACATCGCGCCCGTCAGATCGGTCTGGGTGTCGCGGACGATCCGGGTCGCCTCGGTGGCGGCGGCGATCGGCCTGTGGCAGTTGCTCACCGCGGGCGATGTCCGCGCGGGCCTCCGGTTCGACACCTTGCCGACGGTGACCGAGATCGTGGCCGAGTTCGGCGAACACCTCGGGACCGGGCAGTACTACCTCGATGTGGCGCAGTCGCTGATCCGGATCGTCACCGGATTCGGTCTGGCCGCGGTCGTCGGTGTGCTGGCCGGCATCGGGCTCGGCCGGTCGCGACTGCTCGCGGATGTGTTCGGATCGCTGGCCGAGCTGATCCGGCCGATTCCGGCGATCGCGCTGGTGCCGGTGGCGATCCTGCTGTTCCCCAGCGACGAGTCCGGCATCGTGTTCATCACGTTCACCGCGTCGCTGTTCCCCGTGCTGGTGAGCACCAGGCATGCCACGCGGGCGCTGCCGACCATCTGGGAGGACGCGATCCGCACGCTCGGCGCGTCGCGGCGCGAGGTGCTGACCAGGGTCGTCGTGCCCGGCATCCTGCCCGGGGTGTTCAGCGGGTTGTCGGTGGGAATGGGGGTGGCCTGGATCTGCCTGATCTCGGCGGAGATGATCTCCGGGCGGCTCGGCATCGGCTACCGCACCTGGCAGTCCTACACCATCGTCGACTACCCGGCCGTGTTCGTCGGGATGATCACCATCGGTGTGCTCGGTTTCCTCACCTCCGGAATCGTCGAACTGGCAGGCCGCCGGGTGACCCGCTGGCTGCCGCGAGAGGTTGCCTCATGACCACGACCACCGCCGCGCCCGCCGTCTCGGTCGGCATGCGATTGGACCTCGAGTCCGTGCGGATCAGCTACGGCCGCAAAACCGTGGTGCACGACCTCGATCTGACGGTCGCGGCCGGGGAGATCCTCGTCCTGGTCGGCAAATCCGGCTGCGGCAAGTCGACCCTGTTGCGCGCGATCGCCGGGCTGCGCAAGCCCGCTGCCGGGGTCATCCGCGCCGATGCGGACGCTGTCACCGGTCCGTCGGCCGATCGCGCGCTGGTGTTCCAGGACGACGCGCTGCTGCCGTGGCGCACCGCGCGCGCCAATATCGATCTGGCGCTGCGCCTTCGGGGCGTGTCCCGCAGCGACCGTGCGGCACGGTCGCTGCGCTGGCTCGACGAGGTCGGGCTCAGCGGCTACGCCGACTATCTGCCGCGCGATCTGTCCGGCGGGATGCGCCAACGGGTTCAGCTCGCCCGCAGCCTGGCGGGCTCGCCGCGCGCGGTGCTCATGGACGAGCCGTTCGGCGCGCTCGACAGCCAGACCCGTGCGGAGATGCAGCGTCTGCTGGTCGAGACCTGGCGCGCACACCCGACCACGATCGTTTTCGTCACCCACGACCTCGACGAAGCCCTGCTGCTCGGCGACCGGATCGCCGTACTCGGCGCGGGTTCGCTGCGCGCGGTCGTCGAGGTACCCGACCCGCGCGAACCGGTGGACCGGAGCGCCCTGCGGGCCCGAATCCTGGAGACTCTGTGAACATTCCCGAACTGTCCGACCGCGTTCGCCTCGACTGCGATGTGCTCGTCATCGGCGGCGGCACCGCGGGCACCATGGCCGCGCTCACCGCCGCCGAGTCCGGCGCGAACGTGCTGCTGCTCGAGAAGGCGCATGTACGCCATTCGGGCGCACTGGCCATGGGCATGGACGGTGTGAACAACGCCGTCATCCCCGGCAAGGCCGAGCCGGAGGACTACGTCGCCGAGATCACCCGCGCCAACGACGGCATCGTCGACCAGCGCACCGTGTATCAAACGGCGACACGGGGTTTCGCGATGGTGCAGCGCCTCGAGCGGTACGGGGTGAAGTTCGAGAAGGACGAGTACGGCGAGTACGCGGTGCGCCGAGTGCATCGGTCGGGGTCGTATGTGCTGCCGATGCCCGAGGGCAAGGACGTCAAGAAGGCGCTCTATCGCGTACTGCGCCAACGCACGATGCGCGAGAAGATCCGCATCGAGAATCGGCTGATGCCGGTGCGGGTGCTCACCGCCGGCGGGCGCGCGGTGGGCGCGGCCGCGTTGAACACCCGCACCGGCGAATTCGTCGAGGTGGCCGCGAAAGCGGTCATTCTGGCGACGGGCCCCTGCGGTCGGCTCGGCCTGCCCGCGTCGGGCTACCTCTACGGCACCTACGAGAACCCCACCAACGCCGGTGACGGCTACTCGATGGCCTACCACGCCGGCGCTGAGCTCTCGGGTATCGAGTGCTTCCAGATCAACCCGCTGATCAAGGACTACAACGGTCCCGCCTGCGCGTATGTGGCCAACCCGTTCGGCGGGTACCAGGTCAACGCCGAGGGGGAACGCTTCGTCGACTCCGACTACTGGTCGGGGCAGATGATGGCCGAGGTGAAGCAGGAGATCGAATCCGCGCGCGGGCCCATCTATCTCAAGGTCTCGCACCTGCCCGACGAGACGCTGTCGACGCTCGAATCGATTCTGCACACCACCGAGCGGCCGACTCGCGGGACTTTCCACGCCAACCGGGGCCACGACTACCGCACCCACGATATCGAGATGCACATCTCCGAGATCGGTTTGTGCGGTGGACATTCCGCGTCGGGTGTATGGGTGGACGAGAACGCGCGAACCACCGTGCCGGGCCTGTACGCGGCGGGCGATCTGGCCTGCGTGCCACACAACTACATGATCGGTGCGTTCGTCTACGGCGATCTGGCCGGCGCGCACGCGGCCTCCACCCTGGCCGAACTCGATACCCCTGCCGAGCTACCCGAGGATCAGCTCGCCGAAGCGCACGAACTGATCTACCGGCCGTTGCGTCAGCCCGAAGGCCCGCCCCAGCCGCAGGTCGAGTACAAGTTGCGCCGGTTCGTGAACGACTATGTGGCGCCGCCGAAAACGGCCGCCAAGCTGTCGATCGCCGTCGAGACCTTCGAGCGGATGCGCGCCGAAGTCGACGGGATCGGCGCGCAGACACCCCACGAACTCATGCGTGCCGTCGAAGTGCAGTTCATTCGCGATTGCGCCGAGATGGCCTCGCGCAGTTCCCTCACGCGGACAGAGTCGCGCTGGGGCCTCTATCACGACCGCGCGGATCTGCCCGATCGCGACGACGAGTCGTGGAACTTCCATTTGAACCTGCGCAAGACCGTCGACGGCGAGATGGAATTCGTCAAGCGATCGGTGGCGCCGTATCTGGTGCCGGTGCCCGGTCTCGATGATGTGCCGTCGGCCGAGCCGATCGTCGAGGTGATCGCCCAGCCCGAGCTGGTGGGAACGCGAGCGCCGCAACGCGAAGCCCCGGTGCGGAGCGAGGCGGCGCCGGTGTCGGCGTCCTCGCCTCGACTGGTAACTTTGCTCGCGCTGGATTCCCCTGTGGTCGAGGATCTTTCGAGCTACCTCACCGATCCCGATCCGGTGGTGCGGGTGGCCGCGCTGTCGGTGCTCACCGAGAACACCCCGGACGGATTCGGCGATGAGCTGATCCGGGCGCTGGGCGACGAGGCCGCTTCGGTGCGCCGGGTGGCCACCGAGAGTCTGCGGGAACTGGTAGAGGTGCTGGCGGGAGCCGGTGCGCTGAGTGAGTATCTCGGCTCCCCCGATCCCCTCGTCCGCGCGACCGTCGTCGATCTGCTGCGGGCGTTGCGGGCCGGGTCTGCCTCGGAATACCGTGCCGCACTGGGCGATACCGATCATCGCGTCAGGATCGAGGCGGTGCGAGCACTGGTCTCGCTCGACGACGCCGATGCGGTGTCCACGATCGCGGGCGATGTCAACCGTGAGGTCCGCATCGCGGTCGCACACGGACTCGCCTCGATCGGGAGCGGCGGCGTAGAGGTGATCCGCGTGCTGGCAGGCGATCCCGATCCACTGGTCCGCGCTGCCGCCCTCACCGCCTACGCCGCACTGGGTACCACGGAGGTAGATGCCGCCGAACTCACTGCGGCACTGCGACATTCCGCCTGGCAGGTGCGTGTCGGTGCGGCGCGCGGGTTGGCGGGTTCGACCCCGGAGACCGGCGTGGTGCCGTTGAGCGAGGCGCTCACCGACCGTCACCTCGATGTGCGCAAGGCGGCGGTACTGGCCCTGTCCACCTGGCCGGGGAGTGCCACCGCCCTCGACGCGCTCGAGTCGGCGATCACCGATCCCGACGCCGACGTCCGCGCCTACGCCCGCCGCGCGGTGACCGCCGCGGGTCGCACCCCGGTCGACGCTGTTCGCGCCGACGCGGAACTGACCGAGGCCAGGGCATGATCAGCAACTCGCCGGGTCGGTGCCGCAGCGCGAATGCGCCACGATCGTCGCTGCTGCGGGCGGGTGGCGGCAGGTCCGGCGCGCAGCGGTCGACCGCCGAGGAGTACCTCGGTGACCGGGCGGCCGAGACCGATGATCCCGGTCGTCGCACGCCGGGTTTCGCGGACCCTGCGACGTCGCTGTGCCACCGTTCACCCGACAGCGCGCTCAGGATTATCACAGGTCACCGTCGGTAGGCTGGCCCGATGAGCGCACTTCCTGCCACCCTGGTGAGGGTCACCGACAACCTGGACGCGGTGACGACGATCGGCCACGAGGACGATCCGGCCGACGTCGGGTCCTCGCGGGCCGACGTCGAGGCGATCTGGGCGTCGGTGCGCAGGTGGTACGCGATGGGCACGACGCCCGCCATCCAGGTGTGTCTGCGCCGCAACGGCGGGATCGTGCTGAACCGGACGATCGGTCACGGTTGGGGCAACGCACCGAGCGACGGACCGGATGCCGAGAAGATCCTGGCAACGCCGCAGACCCTGTTCTGCGGATTCTCGACCGCGAAGGGCGTCGCCGCCACGCTGATGTTCATGCTCATCGAACAGGGCGCGTTCGGTCTGCAAGACCGGGTGGCCGACTATGTTCCCGAGTTCGCGGCCCACCGCAAGGGCGTGATCACCGTCGGCGATGTGCTGTCGCATTCGGCGGGTATTCCGTTCATCACCGCACCACACAGCGGAACCGCGGCGGTGCTCGACGAGGATCTGGCCCTCGCTGCTCTCACCGACCTGGTGCCGAGCTGGGCACCCGGACGTTTTCGCGTCTACCACGCACTGACCAGCGGATTGATCCAGCGCCTGCTCGTCCAGCGCGCCACCGGCAAGCGGATGCGCGAGCACCTCGCCGAGCAGGTGCTGACCCCACTCGGCTTCCGCTGGAACAACTTCGGTGTCGATCCCGCCGATGTCGGCAAGGTCGTACCGAGCGTCAAGACCGGCCCGCCCCAACCCCGCCTCGCCCGATTCCTGGCGAACAAGGCCCTGGGTGGGCATCTGGACAAGGCCTCGAAGGCCACCAACGACGCATTCCTGGCCGCCGAACTCCCCTCCGGCAACCTGGTCACCACCGCCTACGAACTCTCCCGCTTCTACGAAATCCTCGCGCGCGGTGGCGAATTGGACGGAACGAGGATCATCGGGACCGGCACCCTGCGCGACGCGATCGCCCCCGCCGATCGCATGCTCGGAGTGGCCGGTCGCGTCAGCCGCGCCGGATTCGAACTCGGCGCCCGCCGGTCCAAGTTCGGCCGCGACACCGGGTCGCACTTCGGCCGCAGCGGTCTCACCACCCAGTACGGCTGGGCCGACCCCGATCGTGGCCTGTCGGGCGCTGTTCTGACCAATGGCAAAGCGATCACCGACCTCGATCGCCCGTGGCAGCTGGTCGCCCAGATCTCCGACACCCTGCGTCCACTGCCGCCCGCCGCTCGGCTCTTCCGACCCTGATCCGGGCACGCGCCCTCGATCAGAAGAAGGTGCCGCTGAAAGGCAGTGTGGGAGTGGCGAAAAGGTCGTCGGCGGCGTCGACAGCACCCGCACGGTGCTCGACGACACGACCGGCGAGGGCGAGCTGTCGCCACGTCGACCCGCCGAGATAGATCGCGCCGAGGCCGGCGACGTCGACGGTGACATCGGCGGGGTCATCCACTCTCGCCACCTGCTCGGCGCCGATCCGGTACCGGCCGGTGTTGGCGGTGCGGATCGCGTCCTCGACCTCGACGATCACCGGCGGCGCGTCGCGATAGGTCCGGCGGGCGAGTGCGGTGGGGACATCGACCAGGCGCAGCCAGGTTTCGTCGTGCACCCCCGCGACGCCGACCGCGCGTTCATCGGTGAACAGATGCCGCAGCGGCGCGTCCACCGGCGCGAACGCGAAACTCACCTTGTCGACGAGATCGATCGAGAGCAGGTGCCGGATCACACCGAGGTAGGCCTGCGGGGTGGTCGCGACGAGATCGTCGACGACGATCGTGCGTTCGCGGCTGGTGAACCAGTTCGCGGTGTCGACCGGGTGATAGCGCGCGAACCCGTCCTCGGCGCCGGCCGGCCCGTGCGTCACGGTGTACAGCGGTTCGGCCGCGGCACGTTCCTTGCCCTTCCACCAGTAGCCGGGCCGATCGATCGCGCCGGTCCAGGCGATCGCGGCGGTCGCGTAGATCTGCGGGAACAGCTTCCACGCGTCGGCCGGTTCGACGAACCGCACCGGTCCGGACGGCGGGACCGTGTCACGCAGGCGGGCTCGACCTCGGTGCAGGTCCAGGCGCGCGAACGAACTCGCCACGCCGTACCCGAAACGCTCGTAGATCGAGCCCTCGGACGCGCGCAGGGTCGCCACCACTTCGCCCCGCTCGGCGATGTCGTCGAGCTGTCGGCGCAGCAGGGCGGTGAGCACTCCGCGCCGGGTGTGCGTGGGCAGCACGCCGACATGGGTGACCGCGGCGTGTGAGACGCGCGCGCCACCGGGAACAACCAGCCAGCTGGTGTAGGACTCCGCGGTGCCGACCAGCCGACCATCGATGCGAGCGCCCAGCGTGCGGCCCGGTTCGGACAGATGGTCACGATCTGGTGGCAGCGGCGGCAATCCCACCATCGCCGCCCGGAACAGCGCGCCCGCGGCGTGTAGATCGTCGTCGTCGTGCAGGGTGTCTACGTCAACAGCCATCCCCTCACTGTTCCCTATTCGGGGCGGCGCCTCTACTCCGGATCGACCACGACCACGATGCCGGTCGGCGCTTCGAGCAGCTCGAGCGTGCGCGCGGCGGCGGTGTCGACGTGGATGCGCGGGTGCGCCGGTGGGGTGGACTCGTAGTACGTTCCGGGACCGTAGAACTGGCCGTAACGCAGAACGACGCCGCCCGCGGCGAGGACGGCGGATTCGTGGGTCGCGATGGCGTCACCACGGCCCGCCGGCGGCGTCCAGGCGATGCTCTGGGCGAGAAAGCGTTTCGCTCCGGCCGCCGCGGCGGCCGCGAGCAGATTCGCGGTGCCCTCGGTACGGATGCGGGAGTTCGCCTCGCCGGAGCCGGCCAGGCGCGCCACCTCGTCGGGGAGGTCGGTGAGCTGGTGCATGACCAGGTCAGGGGTGAAGTCGAGCACCGCGGTGGTGAGGCCGTCGGCGTCGTAGACGTCGTGGACCACCGCGGTGGCTCCGGTGGCGCGGACCGCCGCCGCTTTACTCGGGGAACGGGTCAGGCCGGCCACCTCGTGACCGGCGCCGACCAGCAGTGGCAGCAACCGTGATCCGATGACGCCCGTGGCGCCCGCGAGAAAGATACGCACAACCCCGACAGTAGCGGGGCCGATGATCAGGCCCCGATGACCGCGTTCATGATCGTGCCCGCGCTGGTGGCGACCGCGCCGCCCGCCATGGCGCTGGCGATCATCTTCGGCGATTGCAGGCCGCCGCCGTTCCACTTCTCCCAGGCGAAGCGGCCGCCGCCGTAGGTGATGGCGGTGACGCCGGACAACAGGATCATCCAGGTGAAATACCGGCCCAACTGCATCACCTTGTCGGCCATCGGCGGCGCTTCCGGCGTGGGATTGCCCACCTGGGCGACAACGACGTTATAGGTGTCATGCACTGCGGCCAGGATCATGCTCACGATCGGTGCTCCTTCGTCGGTTGTTCGTGGTGAAGCCGATGTCGAGAACTCGTGACGCGGTAGAACCCAGATATGTTGAACATTCAACCTCATGGGCGGTTCGGTGACGTGGGCGACACTCCGCGTAAACCATGACCGCAGTCACAGCCGCGGATCCGTGCCCGCGTCGCGCCGTGCCCCTACTATCGAATGTGCGGGGCTCGTTCAGATTCGGCGCGACGAGGCGCTGACCACCACCTTCATCGCACGACTACCGTACCGCGAGGAGGGCACCATGGCTTTCCTGATTCCCTTGTTCGTCGCGTTTCTTCTGGTAACCGCAGCAGTGGTCCTGGCTTCTTACGCCACCGTTTCCCTGACCTATTGGTTTGAATCACGCCGGATCCGTCCGGAACAGTCCGACCCGCAACCTGCACGCTAAGCCCTGTTCCGACCCGATGTCCCGGTACCCGACGCGGTACCGGGACATCGTCGGTTTGAGACCCGATCGCGATCAGGGCAGATCGAGACCGGACTGCGATGCGATCACCGCCGCCTGCACGCGCGACTGCACACCGAGCTTGCTCAGCACCCGGGAAACGTGCGTTTTCACCGTGGCCTCGCCGATGCGCAGGCGGGTACCGATCTGGATATTGGACAGACCGGCGCCCAGACCGGCGAGTACCTGTCGTTCACGGTCGGTGAGCGCGGACAGATCGGGCGGTGGCGCGACATCGGCCGCGCGAGGCAGCGCCGCGATCACCGCGCGCGTCACCTTCGGGTCGAGGACCGCGTCTCCTTCGGCCACCGCCAGGACGGCACTGACCAGGTCGTCGCCACCGACGGACTTGAGCAGGAATCCGCTCGCACCGGCCGAGAGCGCGCCGAGGACGTATTCATCGAGGGCGAAGGTGGTGAGGACCAGCACTTTCGCGCTGGTCTGCGCGACGACGGCGGCGGTCGCCTCCAGCCCGTCGACGCGCGGCATCCGCACGTCCATCAGCACCACATCGGGGCTCAGGGCCTTGGCTTGGCGGACCGCGGCGGCGCCGTCGGCCGCTTCACCGATCACCCGCACCTCACCGGACACTTCGAGCAGCATCCGCAGACCCGCGCGGATGGTGGCGTGGTCGTCGGCCACCAGCACTGTGACTGTCACTTGTCTCCCAGGGGAATTCGCGCGCACACCCGCCAGGTGCCGTCCTGTGCGCCCGCGGTGATGGTGCCCTCGACTGATTCCGCGCGAAACATCATGTTGCGCAGTCCGTTTCCCTGCCCTACCGGAATGCCGGGTGGGATCGGATTCATCGCGGTCACCACCAATCGTGTCGCATCGCGGTGCAATTCGATATCCAGGGGTGCGCCGGGGGCGTGTTTGGTCGCGTTGGCGAGAGTCTCGCTCAGGATCCGGGTGAGGACGGCCTCGACCGCGGTGGACAGTTCGAGGTCGGCGGGCCGGCGCAATGTCACCGAGCCGCCGGCCGCCTCGGCCGCGTCGATCAAGCCGTCGAGGGAGGCCAGTCGCGTGGTCACGGCGGTGTCGTCGGGCGCGGTGAGCAGTTCGATGGTCGTGCGCATCTCCTCGACCGCGGCCAGACTACTCGAGCGGATCGTCGCCAGCACCGCGGTGTTGGCGGGGTCCTTGAGGGCGACTTCGGCGAGGATCGCGACGGCGGAAACGTGGCCTGCCACCGCGTCGTGCAGGTCACGGGCCAAGCGCCGGCGCTCCTCGCCGATCGCCGCGGACCGTTCGGCGTCGCGGGCGGCGAGTTCGGCGCGGGCCGCGGCCCGTTCGGCGTCGACCGTGCGGCGCGAGGCCCGCACCGCGCGGGCGTAACCGAGCGGCGACCACGTGAGCGCGACGCCGATCAAGCCGGTGTAGAAGGCCGCTCTGACGCCGAACACGGTGAGCGCGAGCAGCGACCCGCCCAGGGTCACCGTCACCGAGAACCAGCCGACCACCGCGCCCAGCCGATCCGATCCGGTGCTGACCGCCAGGAAGATCACGTCGGTCAGCGCGATCCACAGCGGCAGCGACGGACCCAACACGAAGTCGCCGGCCAGCAGCGCGACCATCAGGCCGAAGGCGAGCGCGGGCCTGCGCTGCGCGGTCAGCTGGATCGCGAACGCCGCGCACAGCAGCGCCATTTTCGCCGGTGGTGGATACAGGTCGTGGTCGACCACGACCGCCCAGCCACCCGCCGCCCACAACAGCAAGCCCACCAGGAACACCCCGACGGCGGCCGCGGTCGAGCTGTCGAAAACGTCCGCGAGCCGGCTCAGGAACGTGCGGGACGTGGGCATGCCCCATTTCAGCACATCGTCCGCACGGGCCGGGTCCCCCGAAAGACGGACCGGCGGCGGACCACAAGCGGGACGACGGCGGACCGACGTGCCCGGCACAGTGGGGGAATGAACGAACTGAGCAACCCCGTACTGCTGACGATCGCCGCGTGCGAAGTCGGTTTCTGGGTGCTGGTGGTCGGCGGATTGCTGCTGCGCTATGTGATCCGGGTGCCGCGTGCGAGCACCGTGGCGCTGGCTCTGGTGCCGGTCCTGGATGTGGTGCTGGTGGTCGCGGTGGCGATCGACCTCCACCGTGGTGGCGAGGTGACCTTCGCCCATCGTGTCGCCGGGATCTATCTGGGCTGCACGGTGATGTTCGGTGGCCGGATGATCCGGTGGGCCGACGAGCGATTCGCCCACCGCTTCGCCGGTGGACCGGTCCCGGTGAAGATCCCGAAGTACGGGCCGGAACGCACCCGCAAGGAATGGGCCGATTTCTCCCGCTGGCTCGGTGCGGCGGCTATCGCCGGCGCGCTCACCCTGGCGTTGAGCTACACCGTCGCCGATGCCGCCCAGCGCGAGCAGTTGATGGGGGTGTTCGGCAGCCTCGGTGTGATCACCGTGATCTGGCTGCTCACCGGGCCGGTGTGGGTCACGGGGTCGCGGCGCGACTGAACGCGATGCTCGGGTGATCGGTTCGATCACCCGAGCGTTCCGGGCTCAGACGGTGGCAGCGGACCGGTCGCTGATCACCTCACCGATCCACGGCAGCACGGCCGACCGCACCTCGACCGTGCGCGGGAGCAGCCCGTTGGCCGCGAGGAGGTCGGCGGCGCGTTGCTGTTCGTCGAGGAAATCCTCGCTCACCGGATGCACGCCGAACGGACGGCCGCGCAGGGCTGCTTCCCAGGCATCCAGGTCGGCGGGGATGCCGCGTGCCTGTGCGTCGTCGACGAAGTACTGGGCCGCCTCGCGGGGGTTCGCGGCGATCCAGGCGTCGGACTCCTGGAGTGCGGCCAGCACCGCTTCCACTGCGGCGCGGTTGCTTTCGGCCAGGTCGCGACGGGTGAACCACAGCGACGGGTGGCTGAAGACCGAGGCGGTGTCGACCAGCGTGGTGAGCTCGGTGGCCGCCTCCACGTCCTGAAGACCGGGGTAGGTACCGACCCAGGCGTCGAGGTCACCGGCCAGCAGCGCGGCGCCGCCCCCGCGCACGTCGACATCGACCGGTTCGACGTCGGCCCAGCTGAGACCGGCCTGGTCGAGGGCGAACAGCAACAGGGTGGTCTGCCACGAGCCGTGCGCGATCCCGACCCGCTTGCCTTTCAGATCCGCGGCGGAGGTGATGCCGCTCGCCGCGGTCGCGACCAGCCTGCCGTTCTCCACACGCGGGCCCGAGATACCGAGATAGACGATGTCGCGCTGGTTGGCGAGCGCGGTGATCGGCGGGGTGAACCCGGTGCCGATGATGTCGTAACCGCCCTCGGTGAACAACCAGTCCGAGTGTTCGCTCGGCAGCGCGGTGGTGGGATCGACACGCGCGGGCTGCGGCAGCGCACGCAGATCGACCCATTCGACCTCGGGCAGCGACCGTTCCAGGATCCCGCGATGACGCAGGACGAACAGCGAATTGTTGTGCGGGAAGTAGCCGACCCTGATACCACTCATCGCGCGTCTCCGATCAGGCCGAGACGGCGGGCCTCGTCGGCCAGACCGCTGCGCTGCCACTGCACCGCGAGATTCGACGGATCGAATTCGACCGAGCCGCCGAGGGTTTCGGCGATCGCCTGATACTGCGCGCCCTCCTCGAGCAGCACGACGAACTTCGCCAGTTCCAGCAGACCGGCGCGACCGATCACGTTCGCGCCACCGTTGGCCTCGAAGATCGCGACCAGGTGCGGGTCGACCTCGAGGCGGCCGAGAATGAAATCGCCCGCACCGACCGTGCGGTCGATGTGCGACGGGATCTCCCGCGACAAGGTGAGTCGCTGCGAGGCGGCGTAGCGAATCGGCAGGGTGCGGTGGGTCTGCGCCCAGCCGCCGAGCCATGGGGTGTGGATGTGGACGACGGAGGTGATCTCGGGGTGCGCGCGGAACACCTTCGCGTAACCGGTGACGAATCCGGCGGATCCCTTGCCGGACAGCACTTCTCCGTCGAAGGTGGCGACGACGGGCGCGACGGTCCGGTCGTCGGCCCACGGGCCCGGCTCGTTGAGAGCGACGGCGATCTCCTCGCCGGGTACGCGCTCGACGAAGTTGACGGTGCCGTTGCCGGTGACGGTGCCGGTCTCCCGGAATACCCGGAACGCGGTGTCGGCGTCGCGGGTGACCGCATCGACGAAGGCGGTGACGGCCTCCGGCAGACGGGTTTCGGTGGTGGTCAAGGTTGCTCCTGCGTTATCGGGCCGTCGCGAGGACGGTGTCGGTGGACGGGGTGGTGAGCCGGGAACGGCCCAGCAGTGGCAGTACTTCCTCGCCGACCCGGTAGGCCTCTTCCAGGTGCGGGTTGCCCGCGAGGATGAAGGCGTCGACGCCGAGGTCGATCAGTTCGTCGAGCCGCTGGGCGACCTGCTCGTAGCTGCCGACCAGGCCGAAGGCCGGGCCGCCGCGGATCAGGCTGAATCCGCACCAGACGTTGGGCTGGACTTCCAGATCGCGGTATCCGGTGATGGTTTCGGGCACCCAGCCCTTGATCCGGGCCGCCCCGACGGAGTCGCCCTGAGCGGCGCGGTTGGCGGCGTCGCGGTCGACGAAGGCCCAGCCCTTCTCGATCTCGGCCCAGGCCGCTTCCTCGGTGTGGCGGGCGACGATGTCGATGCGGACCGCGAACTTGGGCGTGCGGCCGGTGGTTTCGGCGTTGCGGCGGACACCGTCGAACTTGGCGCGCAGGTCGGCGTAGGGCTCGAGCCAGGACAGGTAGTAGTCGGCGTGGCGCCCCGCCGCGGCGACGGCGGCACCCGAGGAGCCGGAGAAGTACACCTCGGGGAAAGGCTGTCCGGCCAGACCCGGTGGCAGTGCGGCGCCCTCGGTGCCGAAGAAACGGCCGTCGTGGTCGAAGGATTCGCCGTCCCAGACCCCGCGCAGCACGTCGAGGAATTCGCTCGTTCGCGCGTAGCGGTCGTCATGGGAAACCCTGTCGCCCCACCACAATTGGGCCGGTCCGCCGCCACCGCTGATGATGTTGTAGACGAGTCGCCCGCCGGTGGCGCGTTGCAGACTCGCCGACATCCTGGCCGCCTGCACGGGATGGAGGAAGCCGGGCTGGAACGCCACCATGAAGCGGTAGGTGGTGGTCTCGGCGGCGAGTGCGGCGGCCACGGCCCACGGGTCGTCGGTCACCGGGAACGAGGGCAGCAGCCCGCCGAGGAAGCCCGCCGATTCCGAGGCCTTGGCGACCGCGGCGACATGGTCGAGATAGCTGTACTGATCGAGTGCGCCGTCGCGGATGGCCGGTGCTATGTTTCCGGGCCCGTAGCCGCCCGCGTTGCCCCGGTTGTAGCGGCGCGGGGTGCGCAGGGAGGCGTGGTCGCCTTCCATGCCGATGCGCCAGTAGACGTCGATGGTCATGCGGTGAGCTCCTGCGCGGTGGGGAGGCTGCGGCCAGCCGGGTCGGCGAGGAACAGCAGGTGTTCGCCCGCGCGGTGGATTTCCTCGATGTTCGGGTGGCCGGACAGCACGAAGGTCCGCACTCCGGCGCTCTCGTAGGCCGAGAGTTGGTGTGCCACCTGCTCGTAACTGCCGACCAGGCCGATGCTCCGGTCGTAGCCGAAGGCGTCGAAGCCCGCCCAGCGTCCATCACCCAGCGCGTGGTCGGCGGCGGTATCGGGGCGGTCGAGCTCGTCCCACTGGCGGTAGACCCTGGCCCAGGCTTCGTCCTCGGTCTCCCTGGCGATGATCGGCAGCTCCAGACCGACCCGTACCCGGCGTCGCGCCGCGGCGGCCCGCTCCTCCAGTTCGGTGACGGCGGAGGCGATTCCGTCGGCCCGATCGGCGAAGAGATGGACATCGCCGTGCGCGGCCGACAAGGCCAGCGCGGCGGGTGACGTGCCGCTCAGGTGGACGGTCGGGAACGGCAGACCGGACAGGATGCCGCGGAATCCCCCGTCGATGACGTCGTAGTACCGGCCCGCGTAGTCGAAGCCGGTGCCCGCGAATCCCGCTGCGCTGATCTCGTTCTCGTTCCAGACACCGCGCGCGACGGTGAGGAATTCCGCGGCGCGGTCGTAGCGTTCGTCGCCGGTGACACGATCGCCGCGCGAACGGGCCTCGGCGGCGTCGGTGTCGACAGCCAACCGCCAGTTCAATCGGCCCGCCGAGTGCCGCTGCAGGGTCGCCGACACCTTGGCCGCGTACACCGGTGTGCCGAAAGCGGGCTGGAATTCGACCGTCACCCGGGTATAGCGGGTGGCGCGCAGGGCGGCGGCCGCCACGATCCAGGACTCCTCGCCGAGCGGGTCGTAGGGCGCGAGCACACCGTCGAACCCGTTCAGTTCGGCGGCGTCGACGATCTGGGCGAGATCGTCGAACGGACCGAAGCGACCCGGACGCACGTCGGTGGTCTCGAGACGAGGAGTCGGCAGGCCGAAGCCTCCGCGACCGCGCAGACCCGGGTCGGCGCGCCGACCGTCGCCGCGGCTGGGCAGCCGCCACACGAACTCGGTCATGCGGGCACCCGCTCGGCGGCGACGAGTTCCCGCGCGCGAGCCAACGGCTCGGGGGCGACCCAGGATTCGAGATCGAAATCGGCGGCCAGGAAGCCGTGGGTGTAGAGGAACTGCTTCTGCACGCCGAGTAGTTCGACGCGTTCGGCGGTGAGCGAGGGATGCAGGCCGCGATGGAACTCGTCACCGTAGGCCGCGGCGACGCCGTCGGGACCGGACAGCGTTTCGCGCTGCAACACCGCGCGGACCCCGTCGAGATCACCGGCGGCCCAGTCGGCGGCGCGCAGGCTCTGCGCGAGGAAGCCGACGACGACCTCGGGCCGGGATTCCAGCAGGTCCGCGTGCACGGTGATGGGGCGCGGAGTGCCGTTGTTGACCCGCAGGTGCTTGGTGGCCGAGGCGTCGAGATCGACCGCGACGCGCAGCCCGTTCTCCTTGGCTACTTCCTGGGCGCGGGCGCCCTTGACGTAGATGGCGTCGACCTTGCCGTCGAGGAGTTCCTCCACACCCCACGTCGTCGAGCGCCGTGCGCTCTGGATCGCGGTGCGCACCTGCGGGTCCCGCTCGACATCGAGCTCGACGACCCGGACATCGGCCAGGGTCAGCCCGGCCGGGCGCAGCGCGTTGGCGAAGCCGTGCAGTGCCATCGCGCGCGGGAAGCTGCGCGCCTGATCCTGCGCCCACGCGGGCACACCGACGCGCAGACCGGCCAGGCCCGCCGCGTCGGCGACCGGCGATTCGGGGCCGACCAGGATCGCCTGGGACTCGTCGATCCAGGTGAGCCCGATCAGGCGGGTGGGCGAACCCTGCGCGCGAGCGGCCAGGGCGGGCACATTGCCGCCCTCCCGGATCAGGCCCGACAGGTCGTGGGAGAAGTGGTGGCCGGCGAGCTCGGGGCCCACGTCCTGGAGAACGCCGAACTCGAGGCCTGCGCTGGCGGCGGTCTCGCCGAGCCAGCCGAGGCTGTGCGCGAGACCGCTCGCGGTCGGCACGGGGCAGCGGGTGTACCACAGGGTTTCGGTCATGGCAGGCTCCTGGTGTGTGGTCCGACGCCGAGCTGGGCGAGGAATTGCGTGCGGTACCCGAGGGTTTCGGGTGCCGCGTGATCACGCGGGTGGGGTAGATCGATGACCTCGTCGACGGCGAAACGGCCGTGGTCGAGGATGATCACCCGATCGGCGAGGCGGATCGCCTCGTCGACGTCGTGGGTGACCATGAGGACGGCGGGCCGGTGCCGGGCGACGAGATCGCCGACCAGGTCCTGCATCTGGAGCCGGGTGAGGGCGTCCAGTGCCGCGAACGGTTCGTCGAGCAGCAGCAGCTCCGGTTCGCGCACCAGCGCCCTGGCGAGTGCGGCGCGCTGGGCTTCACCACCGGACAGGGTGGCGGGCCACTGACCGGCTTTGCCGTCGAGGTGGACTTCGTTCAGTGCGCGCAGACCGGCTTCGCGTTGCGGCTTGCCGCGCCGCAGGCCGACGATGACGTTGGCCAGTACCCGCTTCGACGGGATCAGCCGGGGTTCCTGATAGACCGTCGTGCGTCGGGCAGGCACCAATACCTCACCGGCATCGGGGGTTTCGAGCCCGGTGAGCAGACGCAGCAGAGTGGTCTTGCCGGTGCCGCTCGGGCCGAGCAGCACCACGAACTCGCCGCGGCGGATGGTCAGGTCGACTCCGTCGAGAACTGTCTTCTCGCCGAACGCCTTACGCAGACCGGTGATCGATACCGCTACCGGGGCCGGAGCTTCGGTCTCGACGGGGACCGGCGCTGCTGTTGTCGTCGTCATCGGATCGCCACCTGCTTCCGCCAGGGCATCGCGTAGCGCTCCGCGAGCCGCACGAGTGCGTCGAACACCAGACCGAGCAGCGCGTAGAGCACGACGCACAGCACCATGTAGTCGGTGCGGTTGTATTCCTGAGCGAGGGTCACCAGGTAGCCGACGCCCTGCTGGGTGCCGACCTGCTCGGCGGCGATGAGCGCGGTGATGCTGATCGACAGGCACACCCGCAGCGCCATCAGGATCCCGGGCAGCGCGGCGGGCACGATCACCTCGACCACCAGCCGGGCGCCGGTGAGCCCGAAACTGCGTGCCGCCTCGACCATCTTGCGGTCGACATTGCGCACACCGAGATAGGTGTAGGCATACATCGGCGCCGTCGTCGCCACCGCGATGAGCAGGATCTTGTACAGCTCGTCGATCCCGAACCAGGCGATGAACAGCGGAACCAGCGCCAGAAACGGCACCGCCCGCACGATCTGCATGGTCGAGTCGACCAGTTCCTCCCCGAGGCTCGACAACCCCGACAGCAGGCCGAGCACCAACCCGACCCCCACGCCGATCGCGACCCCGGCGGCCGCGCGCCCGAACGAGGCGAGCGCGAAATCCACCAGCTGGCCGCTGTCGAACAGTTCGACGAACGCCGACCAGACCGCGCCGGGGCCCGCGATCACCCGCGGCGAGATCGCGCCGCTCGCCGAACCCACCCACCAGACCAGCACGATCGCGGCGGGTAGAAGAGCGCGCAGGCCGAGTGACAACCATCGCGGCCGCTGCCGGGCGACGCGCGCCCGGGGCGGGGCCAAGGCGAGGGTGCTCATCTCACTTGCCCTTCAGCGCGGCGAGCTGGTCCGGGGTGAGCTTGGATTTCAGGTCGTAGAAGATGTCGGCGGCGGTGATCCGGCGGGAGATGACGCCGTTGTCGGCGAAGGTGTTCACCACGTCGGCCAGGTCGATGGCATCGGATTCGGCGGGCAGTCGGGGCACGGTGACCTCACCGCCGACCCGGACCGCGTCGGCGAGCCGGTCACCGGTCAGCGCCCGCGGGCCGGACTTCTCGAAGACGTTTTCGAAGTCGGCGGGCGCCGCCTTCTGCTTCGCGGTGAGTCCCTGCAGTACTTCCAGGTACTTCGCGGCGATATCGGGTCGCTTGTCGAGAACTTCGGTGCGGAACACCACCACGGTGTTGTCCTTGGAGCCGACGGACTTCTCGGTGGCGATCTCCTTGGCGCCCGCGGCCTTGGCCTCCTGGTAGGGCACCAGGAACGATGCCCACGCGTCGACCTTGCCGGTCGCGAAGGCCGAAGCGGCGTCCTTCTGCTGCAGGGGCACCCGGGTCACCTTGTCGGCCGGAATGCCCGCCTGGGCGAGCGCTTTGAGCGTGATGTACTCGCCCTTGCCCGCGGGATTCACCGCGATCCGCTTGCCCACCAGGCCTGCCACGGTGGTCACGCCCGAGTCCGGGGTCACCACGATGCCGCTCTGATCCTGACCCGCCGGGTCGGCCACGGCGACGATCTTCACGCCGACATCCTTGGACAGCGCGCCGACGACGGGGCTGAACGCGGCGCCGGAGACATCGAGTTCACTGGTGTTGAACAGCTTCAGCATGGAGCTGAAACCCGGCGTGGTGCTGACCCATTCGATCTTGGCGCCCAGCGGGGCGAGTGCGGCGTCGAAGGTGCCGTCGCGCTTGCCGACGGCGAGCGGGCCGCTGTTGCCCGGATCGGTGACCTTGAGAACGAACGAGGCTTGCGCCCCCTGTTCCGGCGTGGAGCCGGAGCCACACGCCGCGACGAGGGCTACGACGGGGACGATCGCGAGGGCGATCCGCGAGAAGGCCGGCAGCCTGCGGGACATCGGGGCTCCTGTTCGGGGCTGGGGGTTGATGCCTTCGCAGCGTAGGAGCGGGTGTGGTCTCGAACGAGGTATGCCTTTCCACGGATCGGAAAGCTTGACAGCGGTGGACTTGTCGTTCTATGGCACATAACCGAGGTTTCCGGACTCTTGTTTTCCACATAGCGGAAATTTGGGCGGTCGAGCGCTCGAACACCTGTGTTACCGTCGCCTCTGTGGAGACCTCCAGCGTGCAGACCGTGACCAGGGCCCTCTCGGTACTCGACTGCTTCCGTGGCGGCGAGGAGCGTGGGGTCTCGGAAGTCGCCCGCGCCCAGGGCCTGGCGATCAGCACCACCCACCGTCTGCTCGGTGCGCTCGTGCAGGCCGGGTTCCTGGAGAAGGACGCCGAGTCCAGTCGCTACCGCATGGGCGGAGCACTGGCCGAATACGGTCAGATCGCCTATCGCCAACATCGGATCTACCTTGCCGAGCCCTACCTCGAGCAACTGGCCGCCACCACCGGAGCGACCGGGTCGGTGGCCACCCGCCACGGCATCCACGCGGTCCTGCTGGGCACCAGCCGTTGGCGCGAGAGCGACGGGCACAAGCTCCAGGGTGTGCGACTTCCGCTGCACGCCAGCGCACTCGGCAAAGCGCTGCTGGCATGGTCGGATGCCAGCGATGACGAATTGCGTGCGCTGCCTTACGAAGAGGGCACCGAGCGTTCGGTGTCGAGCCCCGAGGAACTGCGCGCGGAACTGATCACCACGCGCGAACGCGGCTATGCGTTCAACGATCGCGAACTCGACCCAGGATTCCGGACCATCGGCCTGCCGATCCTCGACAACCAGGGTCGCTGCCGCTTCGCTCTGGGCATGCGCGGACCCGCGACGCTGATGATCGACGAGCGGGTGCCGTTCTTCGTGGAACTGGCCAAGGTCACCGCGGCCGACATCGCCGCGAGGTTCGCCGCCGACTGAAGACCCGCCCCACACCGATCGCGTCACACCCTCGGAAATTGCCGCGCGGAAACGGTTGCGCCCCGGATACCTTGAACCGAGTGGTTAGTCGATGCAACGAAAGGACCTCGGTGGCTACCGATACCGTGAGCCCGGCTGTCGGTCTGCGTTCCGAACGAGGTCCGATCCTGGCCTCGCTCATGCTCTCCACCGGGCTGGTGGCCCTCGACTCGACCATCATCGCCACAGCGGTGCTCACCATCACCGACACTCTCGGCGGGTTCGCGATGTTCCCGTGGCTGTTCTCCATCTACCTTCTCGCGCAGGCCGTGACGGTGCCGATCTACGGCAAGCTCGCCGACATGGTCGGGCGCAAGCCGGTGATCCTGTTCGGGATCGCGGCGTTCGCGGTGGGGTCGCTGCTGTGCGGGCTGGCCACGAGCATGGTGGCGCTCATCGGCTTCCGGGCGATCCAGGGCATCGGAGCGGGCGCGATCCAGCCGATGACGATGGTGATCGCCGGTGATCTGTACACACTGGCCGAACGCGCCAAGGTCCAGGGGTATCTGGCCGGGGTGTGGGCGAGTTCGGCCGTGCTCGGCCCGCTGCTGGGCGGCTTGTTCGCCGACCATCTGAGCTGGCGGTGGATCTTCCTGATCAACCTTCCGCTGTGCGCGGTCGCGGCCTGGATGTTGGTGCGCCACTTCACCGAATCGGCGGTGCGCCGCACCCAGCGCATCGACTACCTCGGTGCGATCCTGCTCACCGTCGGTGCGGGCGCCCTGATCCTCGCCCTGCTCGAAGGTGGTCAGGCCTGGGAGTGGACCTCACCGGTCTCGCTCACCTTGTTCGTGGGCAGCGTGACGGTGCTGGCGCTGTTCGTGGTGGTCGAGCTGCGGACGGCCAACCCGATTCTGCCGCTGTGGATCTTCACCCGGCGCGTGGTGATCGCGAGCTGCACGGTCTCCTTGCTGGTCGGCGCCGTCATCCTCGGATTGACCTCGTACGTGCCGACTTTCGCCCAGGGCGTGCTCGGGACCACCGCACTGGTGGCCGGGCTCACCGTGGGTGGGCTCACGCTCGGCTGGCCGCTCGCCGCGACCCTGTCCGGCAGGCTGTACCTGCGCTGGGGATTCCGCATCAGCGGCGTCGTCGGCAGCACGATCGCCGCGCTCGGCTGCGCGACCACGCTGCTCGTCGACCCGCAGTCGAGCCCGTGGCAGATCGCGGCCTCCTGCTTCCTCATCGGCTGCGGGATGGGCCTGGTCGCCTCCCCCACCCTCATCGCCGCTCAGGCCAGCGCCGAATGGCACGAACGCGGCGTGGTCACCTCCGCCAACATGTTCGCCCGTTCTCTCGGCAGCGCACTGGGCGTCGCGGTGTTCGGCGCCATCGTCAACGCCGGCATCCACAACCCCGACCATCCCGCACCCGGCGAACTCGCCCACGGCATCCACCTGGTCTTCCTCGCGATGCTGGCCATGGCTGTCGTCATGCTCGTCGCCGCCGCGACCATGCCGGGCCGCGGCCACGTCTCCGCGACGGTCAGCGCGCCGTGATCACCGCGCGATGTCGACCACGACCTCGCCCTCGATGTGCCGCGGCCGCGCGTATCCGCAGGCATCGAGGTGGTCTGGGTATCGCGACCAGCGTCGGTCGGCGAACCTCAACCGAGGTGGTCGAGCTGTTGGGCGGGCACGTCGGGCCGTTGCCTCCCGACGAACTCGTGGCGCATTTCCCTGAGAGAGACGAGACGGCCGCCGAGATCGGCATCGGCCCCGGGTTCGATCCCGAGGTCCTCGCGGATCGCTCGACGCAGCAGGCGGACACCGAAGCCCACTGACTCGTCCAGGAAGCGATAGAGTGCCGCGACCTCCACGGCGTCGTTCTCGTCCAACTGGAGCGCTGTGCGATGGGCGATGTCGAGGCAGCGATTGACCTCCGACGCAAAATCGAGTGCTCGATCCGACACCACCATCTGCGCACGGGAATAGCTGTCGCGCAACGCCTCCCGCGCAGTGTCGAACTTGGCGAGATCAGGGGTACGCCCGCCGCTTTTCTCGTCGAGATAGTGCCGGATCGCCGTTCGGCAGGAATGCGCCGTGGTGTTGAGATCCGCGTAGACCGCCCGCTTCTCGTCGGTGGCCTCTTTCCGGGTGAGCTCCCGCAGTTCCTCCGCTCGATTGTCGAGCTGTACCTTCGCATCGATTCGCTTGCTGCGAATCGCGAAGACCTGGGTCACGACGCCGCCCCCGAGCGTGCCGACAACCGTGATCGAGGCAACCGCCACATTGGTCCAATCCATGGTCGCTATTCTCTCTGCACCCCAATAAGATTCACCACCCGCTCGATCATTCCGCAGCGCGACGGCGATCTGTAGCTTCCTACCATGGTGGGAATCGGGAATTCTGAGGATCAGACCGCGGACGAGGTCCAGCGCCGGAAACGGCGGGCGGGCTCGTTCGGCGCGCAGGCAGCCGTCTACGCCGAGCATCGGCCGGACTATCCGGAGGCGGGGATTCGGTGGGCGCTGGAGGCGGTCGCGAAAAAGGCGGGGGTTGTTGTGCTGGATTTGGGAGCGGGGACAGGCAAGCTCACCGGCGGTTTGCTCGCCGCGGGGGTCGAGGTGATCGCGGTGGAACCCGATGAGGCGATGCGGGCCGAACTCGTTCGTCACTTTCCCGCAGTGACGGCGCTTTCCGGTACGGCGGAAGCGATTCCGCTGGCCGATGGATCGGTGGACGCGGTGCTCGCCGGGCAGGCGTTCCACTGGTTCGATCAAGCGCGGGCGTTTCCCGAGATCGCGCGGGTGCTGCGCGCGGAGGGGGTGTTCGCCGCATTCTGGAACAACGACGACAACAAGGTCGAGTGGGTCGCGGGACTGCAGGAGGTCTCGCGCTCGTCCGCGTCGTTTCCACCGTCGTCGTCCGATGACGCGCTGCCCGCGCACCCACTGTTCGCGCCGTTCGAGTACGCCGAGTTCGCGCACAGCCAGCGGCGGACGGCCGAATCACTGACCGCGTCCATCGGCACCAATTCACACACCGTGGTCGTCTCCGCGCAAGAACGAGCCGAAGTGCTCGGCCGGATCCTCGACTACCTGCGTGCGACACCGGAGACCGCCGACGGCGAGTTCGATCTACCGCTGCGCACGGAGGTGATCCGCACGGTCCTGGGCCCGAATTCACCCCGGTGAGCGCCGATCACGGACACGAATGAACCCGCGCCGGACCGCGGGTTTCACCGTGCCGAGGTTCGCCGCCGCCATGACCGGACTCGGCTGTCGCGCCCGCTATGCCGAGCGTTCCTCCGATCTGCGCACCACGTCGACGATTTCATCGGAGGCGAATTCGACGACGCGACGGACGCGGGAGTTGGCGACCGGTGCCAAGTCCACGACGATCGACGCGCCCGCGGCGGGTTGGGTGAGCGCGGTGATGCGGTCCTGGAGGAAGCCGCCGTCGGGGACCGGGACGCGGATGATGTCGCCGACCGTCAGGGCTTCGGCGCGGATTCGGCCACCGGTCGCGGTGGGATCGTGCGTGCCGCAACGGGTGTGGCCGACCGTTGCGCCGAGGCCGCGTTCGGCGATGGTCCACCAGACGGGTGAGCCGGGATCTTCGGGGCCGATTCGGGTGTGCCAGGACAGGATTCGGTCGCGTTCGGCTTCGGCGTCGGCGCGGGTCTCGTGCAGGGACAGCTGGCGCCGGACCGGCGCGTTGCGGGGCCGGGTGGTGCCCGCGGCGCCGTCGACGACCAGGATCCAGCGGGCGCCCACGGCTTCGTCGCGGCGGGCGGTGACCCGTTTGGCCAGGGCGAGGCCCGGGGTGGCGCCGAGTCGGTCGGCGGCTTCCTCGATGCTCTCGACCAGCCCCAGCGCACGCAGCAGCTCGGCGACCGACAGTTCCGAGGTGGCCAGTTCCTGGGCCAGCGCGGGCATGGGGGTGCGCCTGCGCCAGCCGATGCGGGCGCAGTGCTCGTGGCGGGTGAACCACAGACCGCTGCGGGAGCGGCGGTGATGGTCGATCACCACCGCCCACCAGTCCCATTCCGGTTCGGCGACAAGGCGTGTGCGGATCCAGCGCTCCCGTTCGGCGGTCGGTACCCGTTCCTCCGGCGGTACGAAGTTGCGCAGCGCGGCGCGCACCGCCGATTCGGTACGCCCGACCGTGATCGCCGTGCGGGCCAGATCGGCGCCCGCGCGCAGATCGTCGGCCAGTATCCGGTATTCCGATTCCCGCCAGGTGGTTCCGTGCTGGCGTGGCGGCCGCAGATCGCCGCGGTTCTCGTCACTCATCTCGTGTGCCCCCGTTCTCGCACCGCCCGGCCACACTCGCGTCCGGGCTGGTTGTGTGACACTTCGACGATACCGAGGGGGTACGACAGAAAATGGCTCTCTGCCAGCGGCTTTCCAGCAAACGGAGCTATCCGGTGTGTACTGCGTCGCGGCGGCCGAAGGCGTAGTAGCCCGCGCAGACCAGTGCCGCCCAGACCGCACCGACGACCAGCGCGGTGCGCCCGCCATCGGTCCACAGCAACAGCACCACGACCAACCCGAGGAAACCCAGCGCGGCCCACGTGGTGACGGGAGCGCCGGGCAGCCGGTAGTCGCTGCCGGGCAGCTCGCCCGCCCGAACCTTGGCGCGATACTTGATGTGGCACACCAGGATCACGCTCCACACGACGATGATCCCGACGGTACTCACCGAGGTGATGTAGGCGAAGGCCTTGTCCGGCGAGATCGCGTTGACGACCACCCCGATGACCATCGCGCCCGCCGAGGCGCAGATGCCGGTGAACGGCACCGACTGCTTGCTCAAGATCGCGAACTTCGCGGGCGCTTCGTCACGCAACGCGAGGCTGCGCAGCATCCGGCCGGTGGAGTAGATGCCCGAATTGCACGATGAGAGTGCCGCGGTGAGCAGCACGAAGTTGATGATGCCCGCGGCGGCGGGGATGCCGATCTGCTCGAAGACCTCGACGAACGGGCTGCGCCCGGCGTGGAAACTGCGCCAGCTCGCCACCGACATGATCACCACGAGCGCACCGACGTAGAACAGACCGATCCGGAACGGCAGGGTGTTGATCGCCTTGCGCAGCGTGGTCTCGGGGTCGCGAGCTTCTCCCGCTGTCACGCCGACCAGTTCGACACCGACGTAGGCGAACACGACGATCTGCAACACGAGCAGGGTCTGACCGAAACCGTGCGGGAACATGCCGCCGTCGGCCCACAGGTTGGTCACCGTGGGATCGGCGGCGTGGCCGAAGCCGAACACCAGCACACCGATGCCGATCAAGATCATCGCCAGGATCGCGGTCACCTTGATGGCCGAGAACCAGAACTCGCCCTCACCGAAGACTCGCACCGAGATCAAGTTCGCGGTGAACAGCACCGCGAGCACGACCAGCGCGGTCACCCACTGCGGGATATCGAACCAGTACTGGACGTAGTGGCCGGCCACCGTGATCTCGGCCATGCAGGTCGACACCCACACCGCCCAGTACGACCAGCCGGTCGCGAACCCGGCGAACCGGCCGAGGAACTCGTGCGCGTATTCGGCGAAACTGCCCGACACCGGGCGGTAGGTCAGCAGCTCACCGAGCGCGCGCATGATGACGAAGATCGCCAGCCCGGCGGCGAGATAGGCCAGGATCAGCGACGGACCCGCCTGCTCGATCGCCGCGCCGGAGCCGTAGAACAGCCCGGTGCCGATCGCACCGCCGATGGCGATCATCTGGATGGTGCGCGGGTTCAGGCCGCGCTCGTATCCCTCCGATTCGGCCGTAGGGGCGGACGCCACGGGGGCGTCGGTGGATAGGCCGGAGCCATCGGCTGACATGGAGCAGTCCTTCCGTCGCGTCGATCAGTCGTGCACGCTACCGCCCCGCAACCGTGGCCGGTGTCACCACCACCGGTGCGCGGAAATACCGGCAGTCCGGCGCGGGTTGGCCTCCATAGGGGTAGTACACAACTCGAGGAGGCTCATGAGCGCCGTCACGCTGTCGGTTCTGGATCTGGCACCGGTGCAATCGGATGCGACGGCCGGTGACGCGTTGCACGCGACGACCCGCTTCGCACAGCACGCCGAAGAGCAGGGCTTTCGCCGATTCTGGGTGGCCGAGCACCACAACATGCCCGGCATCGCCAGTGCGGCGCCGGCGGTGGTGCTGGCGCATCTGGCCGCGTCCACCTCGCGGATCAGGGTCGGTTCGGGCGGGGTGATGTTGCCGAACCATCCGCCGCTGGTGGTCGCCGAACAGTTCGGCACACTCGAGTCGCTGCATCCCGGACGGATCGATCTCGGGATCGGCCGCGCCCCCGGCACCGATCCGGTCACCGCGCGCGCACTGCGCCGCAGTGCCGAAGGACTCGGTGGTGACGCGTTTCCTCAGGAACTCACCGCGCTGATCGGCTTCTTCCGTGGCGCCGATCCGAGCGGGATCGTGGCAAGCCCCGGCCTCGACGCGGAACCGCAGGTGTGGCTGCTCGGCTCGAGCGGCTACAGCGCGCAGGTCGCCGCGGTGCTGGGTCTGCCGTTCGCGTTCGCCCATCACATCGCCCCCGACAACACCGTCGCCGCGCTGACGCTCTACCGCGACAACTTCCGGCCGTCACAGACCCTGAGCGAGCCGTACACGATCGTGGCCGCCTCCGCGATCTGCGCCGACACCGATGCCGAGGCAGACCGCCTCGCCGCACCCCGCGATCTCGCCTTCGCCAACCTGCGCTCCGGCCGCCCCCAGGCACTGGCCACCCCGGAGCAGGCCGCGGGCTTCCCCGGCACCGACGCCGAACGCCACTTCGCGGCGCAGCGCCGGGCCGCGCAGCTGCAGGGCTCGCCGGAGACGGTCCGCGCCCAAGCCGCACAACTGCTCGACGCCACCTCTCCCGACGAGCTCATGCTCAACACCCTCGTCTACGACCTCGACGCCCGCATCCGCTCGCTCGACCTGACCAAGAAGGCGATCGACGGCTGAGCGCTTCGCTCAGCGCAGTCGGAATCCCCTGGCGGCCAAGGACTCCCGCAACCGGTGGCGGCCGTTGAGGGAGGCCGCCGAGGCCAGCCGGGCGAGGGTGCGCTCGGTCCACGAGAACGGCAGGCCCTGATCGGTGTAGATCTCGCCGATCCGCTGTTCGTACTCGGCGACCGGCTCGCGCTGGACCGGAAGGTCGTAGGTCTCGTGATGCAGCACCGCCGTCTGCGGTAGGCGCGGCTTGACCCTGGTGCCCTCCGCCGGGTCCGGGTGCCCGACAACCAGGCCGAAGACCGCGAAGACGTGGTCGGGCAGATTCAGCTCGGCGGCCACCGCTTCCGGGTCGTTGCGCAGCGCGCCGATGTAGACGGTGCCCAAGCCGAGAGATTCGGCGGCGACCACCGCGTTCTGTGCGGCGAGCGCGGCGTCGACGAAGCCGACGTAGCTGGATTCGAGATAGTCGGCACCCTCCAGCGGTGCGCCGTGATCGTCGGCGAGCTGACGCAACCGGGCGAAGTCGGCAGTCCAGACCAACAGCACGGGCGCCTGCTCGATATGAGCCTGACCGCCCGCGATCGCGGCCAACCTGGCCCGGCGCGCCGGATCACGGACCTCGATGACGCTCCACACCTGCAGGTTCGACGACGTCGCCGCCGACTGCGCGGCCGAGACCAGCAGCCGAATCGTGTCCGGCGATACGGGATCCGGGAGATAGCGGCGCACCGACTTGTGCGCGTGCAGTACTTCGAGCACCGGATTCCACTGGGCCGGAATCTCGGTGGCCGGGTCCGCGTAACGCTGCTGTACGGGGTGGGTGGGGCTCGGTGCGGTCTGCGTCATAGGGATATCGTCGGCCAAGGTGCCGCGGCCGTCTGCGGTAACCCTCACCGTGAACCGAACGGCGGCCTCGGTCCGGCCGGTCGATACAGTGGACGCGGGGAGCCCACCGACTGGTGGGACGAAGAGAGTGCGTCATGGGCAAGGTGTTCGATCGGATCGACGACAAGTTGCGGGCATTCATCACCGAACAGCCGATGTTCTTCATCGGCACCGCGCCGTCGGCCGGCGGCCACGTGAATGTCTCCCCCAAGGGCTATCGCGACACCTTCGCCGTACTCGACGACCACACCGTCGCCTATCTCGATCTGTTCGGCAGCGGCTCGGAAACGATCGCCCATCTGCGCGACAACGGCCGGATCACCGTGATGTTCTGTTCGTTCACCCGCACCACCCGCATCCTGCGACTCTTCGGCGCGGGCCGGGTGGTTCGCCCCGACTCCGACGAATTCGACACGCTGCGTGAACATTTCGGCACCGGCCACACCGGAATCCGTTCGGCGGTGGTGATCTCGGTCGACCGGATCGCCGACTCGTGTGGCTGGTCGGTGCCGAAACTCGACCTCGTCGAGGAACGCTCGATCCTCGACGAGGCCCATACCCGCCGCACCGATGCCGATTTCGCCCGCCGCATCGCCGGCGACAACGCCACCAGCATCGACGGGCTGCCCGCGCTCGAGCCGGACCATCCGGTGCCGTCCACCGTGCGGCGCTGAGGTCAGGTCGCCGGGACCGAGGTGACCGCGATCGCCGGCTCGGACAGGCTGCCGAGGTAGAGGGTGCCGTTGTGTTCGGCCACCGCGGTGACCAGCGCGTAGTCGGCGCCGTCGCGCTGCAGATCGTGCACGAGGGTGCCGTCGAAATCGAACGCGAGCACCCAGACCGAACGAACGGGCGCGGGCGTCAGGCGATCCGGCAGCGCGTCGACCAAGCGCCTCAGGATCCCCGGAAGCGGAAAGAGCCTGTCCAGCAATGGGTTACGTGGGGAGACGATGCCGACCCAGACCAGTCCGTCGCTGCCGACCAGCATGTTGTCGGGTGAACCGGGCAGGTTCTCGGCGACGTGGTCCGTGGTGCCCGCGCGCGGACCGGTCAGCCAGTAGCGCGTGATCCGGTAGGCGCCGGTCTCGGCGACCAGCAGACAGGATCGGTCGGGGGCCAGTACCACGCCGTTGGCGAACTGGAGACCGTCGACGAGCACCTCCAGGCGTCCGTCCGGATCGCGGCGGACCAGCGCTCCGCTGCCGGAATGTTCCAGAATGTCGGTCATCCACTCCTCGAACGGCCACCGCCGCGACGAGATCGAGAAATAGATCGTGCCATCGTCGTCGCGAATCACGTTGCTGGGGAACGCGATCGGAACACCGTCGAGCTCGGCGACGACGACCTCGAGTTCCGCGCCCGCCTCGGCCAGCCGGAGGATGCCCCGACCTGCGACGCAGATCAGTAGTGCGCCGTCGGCCTCGACGTGCATGCCCAGCGGCCTGCCACCGGCGTCGGCGATCCGCTCGACCTCACCACTGGCCGGATCGACGCGCCAGATCGCGCCGTCGTCGGTCCCGGTGACGATCCGGCCGTCGGGCAGCACCACCACATCCTCCGGGCCGTTGCCCGGCAGCGGCAACAGACGGGTCGGCGGCATCGGCGGATCGCTCTGGGTCTGCCGAGCACGAGCGGTGGGGCGTGGCGGAGTCCAGCGGTGAGGGCGCATCTGCATGCCCATTGCTACCACGCTGCAGGTCGCCACGGGCCCGGTGGCGGAATGGACGGCACCGCAGGCAGTTCAGCGGCAGTCCGGTTCCCCGGTCGGCGACGCATGAGCCCGAGGACGGTTAAAGTGCGGCGGTGAACACCGGATCTGCCAGCTCGCTGCTCGATCGTCTCCTCGCACCCCAGCCCGCGCCCGCCTGGTGGTTGGTGCTCGCCACCGCCGCGGTGGCGTTGATTCTGGTCGGCTACCGACCGCTGTGGCGGCTGACCCGCGCCGCGGTGACCGTGGCGCACGAGGGTGGGCACGCGTTGGTCGCGCTGCTCACCGGGCGCAGGCTGCACGCGATCACCCTGCACACCGACACGTCGGGGCTGACCGTGTCGAGCGGCAAACCGAGTGGTCCCGGCATGATTCTCACCGCGGCCGCCGGGTATCCGGCGCCGGCGCTGCTCGGGCTCGGCTACGCGGCACTGCTGGGAACGGGCCGGGTCACGGTGATGCTGTGGGCGACGCTGGTGATGCTGGCGGCGGTGCTGATCAAGGTGCGCAATGTGTACGGGCTGCTCACCGTGTTCGTGCTCGGCGCACTGGTGTTCGGGGTGTCGTGGTTCGGCAGCGATCTGCTGCAGGCCGCGTTCGCGTATCTCGCGGCGTGGTTCCTGCTCGCCGCCGGGGTGCGGCCCGTCTTCGAACTGCAACGCAGCCGTCGCAGGCAACCGGGGCGGACGGACTCCGATGCGGACCAGCTGGCCCGGTTGACCCATCTGCCCGCGGTGCTGTGGGTGCTGTTCTTCAGCGCTGTCTGCCTGGCGGCGCTGGTCGTGGGCGCGATGCTGATGCTGGCCCCGGTCGAGGAGCTACACCCGCTGCTTCAGCGGTGATCGGCGATCCAGTAGTCGACGGCCTCGGTGACGAGCGCACTCGGCGGCTGCAGCGCGTTGAGGGTGACACCCGCTTCGTCGGGTTGCAGCGGTTCGAGGGTGTCGAGCTGGGAGTCCAGCAGGATCGTCGGCATGAAGTGACCGAGTCGGCCGGTCATCCGGCGGAGCAGTTCCTCGCGGGTGGCGGCCAGGTGAACGAAGTAGGTCTGCGGCGCCTTCTCGCGCAGGCGGTCGCGGTAGGCCCGCCGCAACGCCGAGCAGGTCGCGACCCCGCCGGCCGCTTGGTGCTCGGCGAGCCAGTCCGCGACGGTGTCGAGCCAGGGCAGCCGGTCCTCGTCGGTGAGCGGGATGCCCGCGGCCATCTTCTCGATGTTGGCCGGCGGATGGAAGTCGTCACCTTCGGCGTACGGGACTTCGAGCCGGTCGGCGGTCAGCGCGCCGACGGTCGTCTTCCCGCACCCCGACACGCCCATCACCACGATGACAGGTTCGACCACAGCGACCTCCTCGTCTCCACAGCACGCCCACGCATCCTGCCCGACCGAGGGTAGTGGGGGCGACGACTCCCCCAGCGTCGATCAGGGAATCGGACGGTCGGTGGGCAGGTTGACGAAGCTCGGCGCCGCGGGGTCGAGACGAACGTGCTGGGGCTCGAGACCGCTGGCGTTCAGCATCGGCCGGAACGGCAATGCCTTGGGCGCGTTGCCCGCGAAGACGTCGATGCGCAGCCGGTGTCCCGGCGCCAGCACCGCCTGCGTCGGGATGACGGCCACATCGATATCGGTGGGTGCGCCGGGGACCACCGGCAGCAACCGGTCGACGGTGAGGGGGTTGAAGGGCGCGGTGAAGTCTCCGTTGATCGAGCGCGCGCTGCGCCGTTCGTCGACGGCCCGCATCGACGAGGTGAGCTGGCCGGTGGTGAGCACCGTCGAGGTCCCGTCGGGTGCCACATCGTTGACGGTGACGTTCCAGAATCCGTCGGTGGCATCGTGGATCGTGTTGAGCCGCACATTGATCGGGCCCGAGATCACCGTCTGTTCGGTCAGCGGGGCGCTGGTGAAGGTGAGGCCGTTGCGTTCGGCGATGCGGGAGTCCTTCGCGCAGGTGTCGAACGCGGCCGCCATACCCGCCGAGCCCTGAGCCGCGTCGCGCGAGCAGACCTGATTCAAACCCGGTGCGACGGTGAGTGTTTCGGTAGCGGTAGGCCCGGTGGCGCTGAGCGATCCGTCGTGCAGACTGTCCTCGGTGCTGCCGCTGGGGGCGGCCGAGAGGTAGACACGGCGATGCGTGACGCCGGGCTGCGGGAACTCGCGCAGCGTCACCCAGCTTCCACCTTGCTGTTTCACCGTGACCGGCCCGAATCCCTCGATGCCGCTGTCGATGTCCTTGAGCCATTTGTCGAACCAGGCCCGCTGCAGAACGTCCAGGCGCGGGGGCGCGCCGGGAACACCGGTCCCCGCACCGGGATTGGCGTGATAGGTGTCGCCGACGACGAGTTGCTTGCGCCCGGCGGGCAGCGGGATCTGTTCGTAGAGCTTGGTCGCGCTGTTGGCGAAGATGTCGTGCCAGCCGCCGTAGACGAAGGTGGGCACCGTGACGTTCTCCGGGTGGCCCATGATCGCCTCGCGGAATGCCGAGGTGTCGTCGAGCGCGCCGTCGAGCGCGGGCGGCATGTTCGACAGCGACGGGGTGAGCAGCGACTGGGCGAGCAGGTCGAAATTGGTGGTCGGGTCGGCGAGGCGATCCTTGAACCAGGTCCAGTCGAAACTGCCGTCGACCATCGAGGCCACGTCGGGCACGAGTTTGAGCTGGTTGACCGAGTTCAGCCACATCGGCAGGAACGTGGTGCCGACGCCGCCGCCGGGGGCGACCACGTCGCGCATGAGGTCGCTGCCGGGTTCGACCGGGAAGATCGCCTGCAACGCGGGCGGGGCGTTCTCGGCGGCGCGCAACTGGTTGATCCCCGAGTAGGAGCCACCACTCATCCCGATGCGCCCGTTCGACCACGGCTGCGTGGCCGCCCAGTCGATCACCTCGCGGGTGTCGAGTTGTTCGCGCGCACCGAGGGTGTCCCATTTGCCCTGCGACAGGCCGGTTCCCCGCACATCGGCGACGATCACGGTATAGCCGGCGCTGACCAGTTTGCGGTCGACGCCGAGCATGGTCTGGATCATGCCGCCGTCCAGTGCCTGCATGAGGTCGCCGAAACCGCTGATCGGGGTGGTGGACAGGTTCAGCCTGCGCACGATATCGACGGCGGTGGACTGCAGGCCCGGGATCGCGGCGGCCGATTCGATCAGCCCGGTCATGAGTTTCGAGTACGGCGTCAGGCTGACGATCACCGGGAGCGGCTTCTGCTCGATCACGCCCGCGGCGTCGGCCGGGCGGTAGACGTCGGCTTTGAGCACCACGCCGTCGCTCATCGCGATCTGGACG
The DNA here is from genome assembly GCF_053608345.1 of Nocardia sp. NPDC055050. Lineage (NCBI taxonomy): Bacteria > Bacillati > Actinomycetota > Actinomycetes > Mycobacteriales > Nocardiaceae > Nocardia > Nocardia sp. NPDC055050. The sequence goes on along the minus strand of NZ_JBSGVG010000014.1, from coordinate 97,197 downwards.
CCGCGCTCCACCCGCACCTCGGGGTAGGCCCCCGGGCCGTCGTGCTGGGCGGTCCACCGCGCGGACGGCGCGTCCGGCGGCTGTCCACCGGCGAGACCACCGCCGCAGCCGAGCACGACGACCACCGCGAGGATCGTCACCAGAATCCGGACCAACCCGCGTTCCGAACCTCTAACCACCATGAGTCGCTCCCGACCGGTTCGTTTCCGACGTTGACCAAGCCACCGCACGATCGGCGCGGAAACTGTAACAGGGGTAACGAGTTCGCCGGGTGATCGTCGGCCCGCTCGGACTGTCGCTGTGAACACACGTTGTTCCAGTTCAGCGCGGTTGTGGCTCCGCGTTCATGTCGGTGGCCGGTGGTTGACTCGACCCATGCCGGTGCGGTTGGGACCGGCCTACATCCATCGCCGAGGAGGACGTTCGACAATGCCGACACGCGACGAAGCTTGGCCGCAGGGGACTCCCTGCTGGATCGACTGTCAGGTGGACGACACCACCGCCGCCCGCGATTTCTACCGCACGCTGTTCGGTTGGGAGGTCCAGGACGGTCCCGCCGAAGCCGGCGGCTATCTCATGGCCACACTCGACGGCCGACCGGCGGCGGGCATCGGTCCGAAACCCGAGGGCATGAGCGAGATGCCGTCGGTGTGGACCACCTACTTCGCGGCTGAACGCGCCGACGAAATCGCCGAGCGGGTGAGCAAGTCGGGCGGACAGGTGTTCATGCCGCCGTTCGATGTTCTCGACGTCGGGCGGATGTTCATCGCCGCCGACCCGGCAGGCGGGGTCTTCGGTGTGTGGGAAGCCAAGGCACACCACGGTGCCGGTGTGTTCAACCAGCACGGCGCCTATTGCTGGAACGAACTGCACACTCCCGCCTACGACCAGGCACACGAGTTCTACGACAAGGTATTCGGCTGGCAGTACAACGAGATCGGCGACGGGGAAACCTTCACCTACTCCACCTTCGCGCTGCCCGGTGACAGCCACGAGATCGGCGGCATGATGGACGCCTCAGCGCTGAGTACCCCGCCCTACTGGCTCACCTGGATCCAGGTCGACGACGCCGACGGCTCGCTGGCCGAGGCCACCGCACTGGGAGCCTCGGTGATCATGGGCCCCGACGACAGCCCGTTCGGCCGGATGGGCATTCTGCAGGCGCCCCAGGGCGAGGTGTTCGGCGTGATCGATCCGGCCAAGGCGGTCGGCGAGGTACCCACCGGGTCCTGACCTCGTCACGGCGTGACGATGGCGAAGTTCGGGTCCGGCTTGTCGATCAGACCGGGCAGCTTCGCCAGTGCGGTGGCATCGCCGTCGAGGGCGATGTCACCGCTCGCGACACCCTTGCGCAGGTCGGCGCCACCGACCAGGGTGGCGATCAGCGTCTGACGGGTGAGAGTGATCGTCGCGTCGGGTGCGGGCAGCGCGTCACCGGGGAATCGGTCGTAGTGCACGAGTACGCCGTTGCGCAGTTCGATGCGGTGAACGCGGTTGTCCTCGTTGCTGATCCGCCAGTCGGTGCTCATCCGGACATCCCAGGCCTTTGGTCCGTCGATCCGCAGCGACACCGCGTCGAACACCTGCTCCACGCTCAGCGCAGCGGCCATCGCCGCGGAGTTGGCCGTGGTCGGCGTGCCGAAGGAACCGTTGCGCAGTTCGTGGGCGCCACTGAGATAGAAGTTGCGCCAGGTGGCGTTCTCCGCGCCGTAGGCGAGCTGTTCGAAGGCACTGGCCTGCAAGTCTTTTGCCGTCTTGTTGGTGGGGTCGGCGAAGATCACGTAGTTCACGACTTGGACGACCCAGCGGTAGTCGGCGGCGTCGTAGGCCTTCTGCGCCGTGCGCAGGGCCGCGTCGGCGCCGCCCATCGCGTCGACGTGGCGGCGCGCGTTCTCCACCGGCGGGTGTTCCCACAGGTGCGCGGGGTTGCCGTCGAACCAGCCCATGTACCGCTGGTACACGGCCTTGACGTTGTGGCTCACCGAGCCGTAGTAGCCGTGCGTGGACCACGACGTTGTCAGCGCGGGCGGCATCCGCAGCATTTCGGCGATCTCGGCGCCGACGTAGCCCTGGTTCAGCAATCTCAGCGTCTGATCGTTGAGGTAGCCGTACATGTCGCGCTGCAGCGACAGGAACTCCACGATCCGATCGGTACCCCAGACGGGCCAGTGGTGCGAGGAGAACACCAGATCGGACCGGCGACCGTACCGGTTGATCGAATCGGTGAGGTATTTCGACCAGACATGCGGGTCGCGCACCAGCGCGCCGCGCAGAGTGACGATGTTGTGCATGGTGTGGGTGGCGTTCTCGGCCATGCACAGGATGCGGCGATCGGGGAAGTAGAAGTTCATCTCCGACGGCGCCTCGGTGCCCGGCGTCAGCTGGAAGACCATCCGCACGCCGTCGACCGTCTCTTCCTGGTCGGCGCGGGTGACATGGACGGTGGGTGGGATCAGGCCGATCGTGCCGACCGAGTTGGTCTGTCCGAGACCGGCTCCCACCTGACCTTTCGGACCTCGCGGCAGGGCGGCGCCGTACATGTAGGCGGCGCGGCGGGCCATCGCCGTACCGGTGTAGATGTTCTCGGCGACGGCGTGCTCCATGAATCCCGAGGGCGCGATCACCGGACAGCGACCGGCGGCGACGTCCTGCGGGGTGATGACGCCGTAGCTGCCGCCGAAGTGATCGACATGGGAGTGGGAGTAGATCAGGCCGGTGACCGGCCGGTCACCGCGATGCTTGCGATAGAGCGCGAGCCCGGCTGCCGCCGTCTCCGCCGAGACCAGCGGATCGATGACGACCACGCCGGTCTCGCCTTCGATCAACGTCATGTTCGACAGGTCGAGGCCACGGATCTGGTAGAAGCCCGGGGCGATCTCGTAGAGGCCCTGTTTGACGGTGAGCTGGGACTGCCGCCACAGGCTCGGGTTCACCGAGTGCGGACAAGAACCCGCGAGGAAGTCGTAGGAGTCGGTGTCCCACACCACTTTCCCCGACGGATCGGTCACCGTTCCCGGCTCGAGGGAAGCGATCCAGCCGCGGTCGGCGTCGGCGAAGTCGGCGGTATCGCCGAAGGGCAAGGTGTCGGCCAGCGCGCGGTTGGCATCCAGGATGGCCTCGGTCGGGTCGGTCTGGGTGCTCGACGGGGTGACTCCGGCGGGTCGGTCACCACATCCGGTGACGGTCGCGCCGACCGCTACCGCGGCAGCCGCGCCGACTCCGACACCCAGCATCCCGCGCCGCGACAGCTCGCCCCGGCCCCTGTGTGCACTGCTCACCGTTACTCCTTCGTTCCACGACCGTCCGACCCGAACGACTATTGCAGACTAACTGCAATATCTGTGTTATTTTTGAGCAATCGCCGTACCGGGCAGCGCGGCCAGCTGAATATCGAGCAGCAACCGGTCCTCGGGGTCGGTCATATCGATGCCGAGGATGGCCTCCACCCGCCGCAGCCGGTAGCGCAGCGTGTTCGGATGCACGCGCAACGTGGCCGCCGCGGCACGGACCTCACCGTGCGCCCGCAGATAGGCCTGAACCGATACCCGCAGGTCAGCAGCGTGAGTGCGATCGTAGGCATCGAGGTCGGCCAGGCGCGGATCGTGCAGGCGCGGGCGCTCGCGGATCAGCTCCATGATCTCGGCCAGCAGTACCGCGGTCCTGGCATCGGCCAGCGTGGCGACCCGGCCACCCGTGGGGTCGGCGACCGGGCTGTCCAGCACCCGGTCGACCTCGGCGCGCGCACTCGCGACCGCGGTGAGCCCGGCGACCGGTGCGGCGATCGCGGCCCGCACGATCAGTTCGCGCGTCTGCTCGAGCTGGGTCACCAGCTTGCGCACCCACGAACCGACACCGCGCTCGGAATGGTGGGCGGGCAACAGCACATAGACGCGCTCGCCGATCGACTCGGTCACCGAATCGTCGCGGAAAGCGCTGGCGTGCAACCGGATCAAACCGCTCGACGCGGCCAGTCCCGCGGCCGGGCCGATCGGCGCGAAGCCGATCACCGCGGCGGGACCGGTCGCCGGCAGGTTCAATGCGGCGGCCACCGAGGGCACGTCGACGCCGTCACCGTGCGCGCCGAACAACCGGCGCACGAGCAGCGCCTCGGTCGACGGCGCGTCCAGTCGTCGCGCGATGATCCGGGCCGCCACCGCCGACGCGCCGCGCAACACCTGCGCCGCGTCGGGTCGCAGCGGCCCCGCACCCTGCTGCAACCAGATGGTCCCGAGCATTCTGGCTTGCGCGCCGTCGGCGCCTCGCCGGATGCCGACGACAAGTCTGCGGCGGATGTCGAGCTCGGGATGTTCGGGCACATCGACGACCTCGTCACCACGCCGCACCCGGTCGAACACGCCCCATTCCCGCAGGATCCGCAGGTAGTCGCTCGGGCCCTCCCGTCCGAGGATGGACTGGATGCGCAGCTGATCGGCCGAGGCGTCCGAGGCCGAGTAGGCCAGGACGTGCGATTGGGGGTCTTCGATCGAGACCATGCCGCCGGTTTCCCTGGCCAGCACCTGAGCCAGCCCGAACAGGTCGGTGTCGGGGGCGAGCAGGTCGTGCTCGTCGGATGCGGCGCGCTGACCGGGCGAACGGGCAAGCATCCGCCGGATCAGGGAGAACACCTGGTCCCAGCGCGCCTGCCGGTGCACGTGCACCAGCGCGACGCCCGCGGTGTGGGCGGCGGCGCGCACCGCGGGTGAGTCGTTGGCGCTCTTGGTCATGAGCACGCGCGGCCGCTGCGCGGGGTCACGGTCGCCGACTTCGCGCAACCACCGCTCGGTCGCGTCGGCGTCGACGCCGACCAGCAAGTACACCTCGGGCAGGGCACCCTCGGCGTCGAGGTGTTCGGGCAGGTCAGCAGGCTCGGCCAACGCGACCGTTCGCACCGCGACCTCCTCGCCCGCAGGCGCGTCGACGAGGGTCGCGACGGCGTGGTCGAGCGCGGCGAGCAGCCCGCGCAGCGTGGTGGACCCGTCGGGCATCGGGTACCTCCGGTTTGGTCGATCGGACAAAGACGGGCTCGGATATTCATCCGATCAGATGATTATGACTGCTGCCGATCGGTGTTGACTACGTCACATCCCGCTCTCCCCCACGACGCAGGAGCCGCACTCATGGACGCCATCGCGACCACCCCACCACCGGTCAACGAACCTGTCGGCACCTTCGCTCCGGGCAGCCCGGAACGCCGCCGCCTCCAGACCGCGCTCGCCGAGTTGTCCGCCTCCCCCACCGAGATCAGCCACGTGATCGGCGGTCGCCATCTGCCCGGCGACGGTCCTTCCTACGACGTGGTCCAACCGCATCGTCACGCCGCCGTCCTGGGCACCCTGCGCGACGCGAGCACCGCCGAAACCGCCGCCGCGGTCGAGGCCGCCTGTGCCGCGGCGCCCGCCTGGCAGGCGATGCCGTTCGACGATCGAGCCGCGATCTTCCTGCGTGCGGCCGACCTGCTCTCCGGGCCGTGGCGGGAGAAGATCGCGGCCGCGACGATGCTCGGGCAGTCCAAGTCCGCCTACCAGGCCGAGATCGACGCACCGTGCGAGCTGATCGACTTCTGGCGGTTCAATGTCTCGTTCGCCCGCGAGATCCTGGCCGGGCAGCCGATCTCCGCACCCGGGGTCTGGAATCGGATGCAGTACCGCTCGCTCGAGGGGTTCGTCTACGCGGTGACACCGTTCAACTTCAGCGCGATCGCGGGCAATCTCCCCACCGCGCCCGCCCTGATGGGCAACACCGTGGTGTGGAAGCCGGCCAGGAGCCAGTCCGTGGCGGCCTATCTGACGATGCGACTGCTCGAGGCGGCCGGACTGCCGCCCGGAGTGATCAACCTGGTCAACGGGGCGGGTCCGGTGATCTCCGATGTCGTGCTGGCCGACTCACGACTGGCAGGCGTGCACTTCACCGGGTCGACGGCCACCTTCCAGCACCTGTGGCGCGAGGTGGCGCAGCGTTTGGACGGCTACCGCACCTATCCGCGGCTGGTCGGGGAGACCGGCGGCAAGGATTTCGTGCTCGCGCACCCGTCGGCCGATCCGGCGGTACTCACCACCGCGCTGCTGCGCGGCGCGTTCGACTATCAGGGCCAGAAGTGCTCGGCCGCTTCGCGAGCCTTCATCCCGCGTTCGGTATGGGCGACGATGTCGGAAGACCTGATCGAACGGACATCGAACCTGCGCTACGGCGATGTCACCGATTTCACCAATTTCGGTGGGGCGCTGATCGATCGACACGCCTTCGACCGCAACACCGCCGCGCTCGAGCGCGCCAAGGCCACACCGGGCCTGACCGTGGTGGCGGGCGGACACAGCGATGACAGTGTCGGCTGGTTCGTCGACCCGACCATCGTGGTCGGTGACGATCCCACCGACGAGGTCTTCAGCACCGAGTACTTCGGCCCGATCCTGGCGGTGCACGTCTACGACGACAGCACCCCGACGGCCTTCGCCGACGCGATGGATCTCGTCGACAGCGGCAGCCCCTACGGGCTCACCGGCTCGGTCATCGCACAGGACCGCACCGCGATCACCGCCGCGACCGACCGGCTCACCTTCGCCGCGGGCAACTTCTACATCAACGACAAACCGTCCGGGGCGGTCGTGGGCCAGCAGCCCTTCGGCGGTGGACGCGCGTCGGGCACCAACGACAAGGCCGGTTCCCCGCAGAACCTGCTGCGCTGGACCTCCGCGCGCACGATCAAGGAAACCTTCGTTGCGCCCACCGAGCATCGCTACCCCCACCAGGCACCGGAGGTGGGCTGATGTCTGCTCTGCTGCGTTCGACCATGCTCGCCGCCGCGCGTTCACCCCGACTGGAGCGCACCATCACCCGACTGCCGATCAGCCGGGCGGTGGTGGCCCGCTTCGTCGCGGGCACCAGCACCGAGGAGGCGGTGCGGGCCACCGAATCACTGTTGCGCTCAGGGCGTTTCGTCAGCATCGACTACCTGGGCGAGGACACCACCGACCTGGCGGGCGCCGAGGCGACCGTCGCGCAGTACCGGACCTTGATCGCCGCGCTCGGCGCACTCCCCCAGTCGGAGGTGGCCACGGGAGCTGTTCGGCCACTGGAGGTTTCGGTGAAGCTGTCCGCGCTCGGGCAGGCCGTGCCGAGCGGCGGTCACGCCATCGCCCGCGAGCACGCCCGCCAGATCTGCGCCGCCGCCGAGGCCGCGGGAATCTGGGTCACCGTCGATGCCGAAGACCACACCACCACCGATTCGACGCTGTCGATCGTGCGCGAACTCCGCGCCGACTACCCGTGGCTGGGCACGGTGCTGCAGGCGTATCTGCGCCGCACCGAGGACGACTGCCGCGCGATGGCGGGCCCGGGCTCGCGAATCAGGCTGTGCAAGGGCGCCTATGACGAACCCGAATCGGTCGCCTTCCGCGACAAGGCCGAGGTCGACGCGTCGTACATGCGGTGCCTCGGCGTGCTCACCGCGGGCGCGGGCTATCCGATGATCGCCTCGCACGACCCGGCCGTGATCACCGCGGCCGGGGTGGGTGTGCAGTCGGCACAGCGCAAGACCGAGGAGTACGAATACCAGATGTTGTACGGCATTCGCGCCGAGGAACAGCAGCGACTCGCCGCCGCGGGCAACCATGTTCGCGTGTACGTCCCCTACGGTGACCAGTGGTACGGGTACTTCATGCGCAGGCTGGCCGAAAGGCCCGCCAACCTCGGGTTCTTTCTGCGCGCGTTGGTCGGCACGCGCGGAAGATGACCGGCTCGGTCGAACGATCATCGCCGCTGAACATTATTCACTCTCGACGCCCGTGGTTGCGCGTGGCGGTGTACTCGGATGAGCCCACCGTGACGCGGCGGTGTGCGCCGATGGAAGGAAACGCGAATGTCTTTCGCAGAGCTGCGCACCCAGATGTTGCGCCGCAAACCATTGATCGAGGTCGACGACGAGATCCCCAGTGACGAGCGCCTGGCCAAATCACTCGGGCTCTGGCAGCTCACCGCGATCGGCGTCGGCGGCATCATCGGCGCGGGCATCTTCACGCTGGCGGGCTCGGTCGCGCACTCGGTCACCGGTCCGGCAGTGCTGATCTCGTTCCTGATCGCCGGTGTCGCCAGCGCCGCGGCAGCGCTGTGCTACGCCGAATTCGCGGGCATGGTCCCGAAAGCGGGCTCGGCCTACACCTACGGCTATGTTTCCCTCGGTGAGCTCGCCGGCTGGTTCATCGGCTGGGATCTGCTGCTCGAGTACATCGCGGTGGCGGCGGTGGTCGCGATCGGTGTGTCGGGCTATTTCGGGTTCCTGCTCGATCAGATCGGGCTGACCCTGCCGGAGTGGATGCTCGGCGCGCCCGATACCGGGGACGGCCGGGTGATCGACCTGTTCGCGGTGCTGTTCTGTCTCGGCACCGCGTGGGTGCTCTCGCGCGGCATCGGCAGTGTGGGCCGGTTCGAGACGGTCGCGGTCGGCATCAAGGTCGCCCTGGTCGTGCTCATCGTGGTGCTCGGGGTGTTCCATATCGACAGCGCCAACTACGAGCCGTACTTCCCGTTCGGCACCGGCGCGGTGTGGACGGGTGCGGCGACGGTGTTCTTCGCCGTGTTCGGCTATGACGCGATGAGCACCGCCGCCGAGGAATCCATCGACGGGCGCAAGCACCTGCCCAAGGCGATCATTTATTCCCTGGCGATCGCGATGGTGCTCTACGTGCTGGCCACGCTCGTGCTCACCGGTATGCAGAAGTACACCGAGATCAGCCCGACCAGCGGTTTCTCCACCGCGTTCGAATCGGTAGGGATGCCGGGCGTCGCCAACATCATCGCGGTCGGCGCGATCGTCGGCATCATCACCGTGGTGCTCACCTTCATGCTCGGCGTCACCCGGGTGTGGTTCGCGATGAGCCGCGACGGGCTGTTGCCGATCTGGTTCGCCAAGACCCACCCCACCCGCAAGGTCCCGACCAGGGTCACCTGGATCGTCGGCTTCGGCGCGGCGATCCTGGCCGGCGTGTTGCCGATCAACACCGTCGCCGAGCTCACCAATATCGGCATCCTGATGGCCTTCATCGTGGTGTGCGTCTCGGTGATCGTGTTGCGGCGCACCAGGCCCGACGCTCCGCGTTCGTTCCGGCTGCCGCTGATGCCGGTGATCCCGCTGGTCGGGATCGGGTTCTCGGCCTACCTGATCTGGTCGCTGCCGTGGGAGACCTGGGTGCGCTTCCTCGGCTGGCTGGTCGTCGGGCTGATCGTGTACTTCGCCTATTCGCGCAAGCACTCGGTGATGAACCGGACCGCGCCGGAGCCGAGCAAGTAGGCCGACAGCGAACTGTGCTGTGATGGGTCGATGAGATCGGAGCAGGACGCCGCGGCGGGCGCGGGGCAGGCGCGCGCGCCGCGGCGGCGGCGCGATCCCGCGAAAACGCGCGAAGCGATCATCGACGGACTGCTCGCCGCGGTGACCGCGGGCGATTTCGCACCGACCGCGCGCGAGATCGCCGCCAGAGCGGGCACCTCCGAACGCAGTGTCTTCGTGCACTTTCCCGACCGCGAAGCGTTGCTGGTGGCCGCGACGGAGCGCCAGTCCGAGATGGTCGAGGGGTGCCTGGTCGTCGCGGACCCCTCGCCTGCCCTGGCCGAGCGGATCACAGTCGCGGTCGCGCAGAGCGCCGCGATCTTCGACCTGCAGCGCGTGCCCCGGCTGCCCGGTCTGCAGGAATCTCGATCGATCGACGCGATCGACGCACGGATGCGGCGCACCGACGAACGCATCCGCGCCGTACTGGCCGCGCTGTTCGCACCCGAACTGTCGCGCTCCGACGGCGAACTCGACGACGAGCTGCTCGATCTGGTCGACGGCGCCCTGGCCTGGCCGACGCGCCACCACCTGCAGGACCGGCGCGGACTGTCGGGCGAGCAGGCATCAGCGACGATCGAGCGTGCGGTGGGCTTGCTACTCGCTCAGCGCTGACCCGGGTACGAGCACCCGCTTGAGGATCTTGCCGGTCTCCCCGCGTGGCAGTGCGCTCAGGAACGTGACATCACGCGGGACCGAGAATCGACTCAGCCGGTTACGGATATAGGTCCGCACCATGTCCGAATCCAGTCCCGCCCCTTCGCGTTTCACCACGAACGCGGCCAGCCGCTGACCGAACTCCCGGTCGGGGACGCCGACCACGGCGACTTCGCTGATCTGCGGCAGGTGGGCGAGTGCCTCCTCGACCGGTCGCGGGAAGACGTTCTCGCCACCGGAGATGATCATCTCGTCGTCGCGGCCCGCCACGAACAGCCGTCCCGCGGCGTCGAGATAGCCGAGGTCGCCGGTGTCGAGCATGCCGTCTGCCTCCTCCGGCGGCGCGGAGTTCACGTAACCGTCGAAGAGCATGTGGTTGGCGACGAAGATGTGGCCGGTGGAGCCGACCGGTACCGGCCGCAGGTCGGGACCGAGCACCGCGACCCGGGTACCCAGCGGCGGACGACCCGCCGTCGTGGGCGAAACCCGCAGGTCGTCGGGGGTGGCGACACTGGCCCACGAGACCTCGGTCGAGCCGTACACGTTGTAGAGCACGTCGCCGTAACTGTCCAGGAATCGCAACACGGTGGCGCCGGCCAGCGGCGCACCACAGCTGACCACGAATCGCAGGCTCGACAGGTCCAAGCCCGCACGGACCTCGTCGGGAACCTCGAGCAGGCGTTCCACCATCGTCGGAACCACGATCAACGTGGTGATCCGGTGTTCGGCGACCGCGCGCAGGCAATTTATCGCATCGAAACCGTCCGACAGCACCACGGTGGCGCGCAACGCGGTGCTCAGCTGCAACCCGGCCAGACCCCAGGTGTGGAACAGCGGCGCGGGAATGAGCATGACCTCCTCCACCCGCAGCGGGATCCGCGAGAGCAGCGCGGCGATGGTGCCGAACCCCTTGGCGTGCGGGCGGCGCGCGCCCTTGGGCGAACCGCTGGTGCCGGAGGTGAGCACGATCAGCCTGCCGGGATGGGCAGGCACCGGGAAGTCGGTGTGCGCCTGGGTGATCAGGTCGTCGATCGTGGTGCGGTCGGGGTCGGGCGGACAGTCGTCGGTGGTGTAGCGCGGTACCTCGCTGTGCAGGTAGCGGATCAGCGTTTCCAGCGCACCGTCGACGAAGACGGCGCTCAGCCGGTGCCGCTGCACGATCTCCTCGATCCGCCGCCCCGACAATCCCGCGTTGAGCAGCGCCACGTCGACGCCGAGTTTGCCCGCGGCGACCATGGTTTCGACCATGCCCGCGTGATTGCGCGCCAGCAGGCCGATGGCGTCGCCCTTGCGCAGACCGATCGAGTGCATCGCGGCGGCCAGCGCGGTGGATCTGGCGTCGACCTCGGCGAAGGTGCGATGACCGCCCGCATCGATCAGCGCGAGCCGATCGGGTTCGTACGCCGCGCCCGCCGCGTACCCGCCGGCCAGGTTGAAGCCCCATTTCGACAGGGAGCGAAGCTGTCTCACGATCGACATCGGCTCGGGCCGCATCAGGCCGGTGGCCGCGATGCTGCGCGCCACGCCGGCATTGCGGCGCACCATCGAGCGTTCGGCGTTGACCACCACCGAGGAACGGGTGCCCGCGATCGAGTCGGCGGTTCGGCGCAGCCCCGCCTTCACCCAGTCGGTGACCAGCGAGTTGCCGCCCTGCTCGAGCAAGGGATGGATCCGCGCGGTCGCGAACAGGGTGATATCGAGGCGCGTGCGCTGCTGATCGCCACGCAAGCGGATCGCGGCGAAACTGCCGAGGACCGGGCTGCGCAGTTCGAAACTCTCGTACCAGCGGCCGATCACGAGAATGAACTCGTGCGTGCGGATACCGCCGCTCGCCGACCCGACCCGCACCTGCCAGTGGACCGCGCCGTCGGGACGTTCCACCGGTTCGCAACTGCCGATTCCGGTGAACATGCGTGGGTAGCTCTGGGGATCGAGCAGTACATCCCACAACGCTTGACGCGCGATCGTGAAATCCGCGCTGACATCGATGACGTCGTTGACCAAACTCCGTGCTCTACTTCCCGTCGGCCTGTTCGACCCAGCTGGTCGGCGGGCAAAAATGGGCGCTGCGGCCGATACCACCTCGCGGGTCGCCACGCTACCCGGCTGCGGCGCCCTGTCATCAAGAATCAGACAAAACCGGTGGTTCGGGAGCGTTTCGGCCGGATTTTGGTTTGTGCGCCACACCTGCCGACATCGCCGATGTGAAACTGTCCAATCCCTTGCACACCCTTCGAGGATGCCGAAGTATTGCTGGCAGTACCGACCCGATCTGCATGAGTCGCCGTGACACACGGCGCGACGAGCGAAGAGGTGTGGGCATGACAGCAAATTGGCCGAGTTCTCGGGACCCTTTCGACGACATCTTCCAGCGATTCTTCGGTTCCGGAATGTCCTCGAAGCCACCGGTACAACGCATCGATCTGGGCAAGTTGATGACCGACAACGCGAAGTTGCTGGTCGGTACCGCTCGCGAGGCGGCCCAGGAATGGGGCAACCCCGAAATCACTCCCGAACACCTGCTGTACGCGGCCACCGAAGCAGAACCCGGGCGCAGCATCGTCGCCGAGCTCAGCCTGGATCCCGACCAGGTCGCCGAGCAGATGGAGGACTACCTCGACACCGGCAGGCCCAGCGAAGACGACCTCGCCGACATCACGCTCAGCCCTGCCACCAAGGTCGCGCTGCGCGCCGCCCAGCGCCAGGCGGCCCAGGCAGGCAGCAGCTACATCGGCCCGGAGCACATCTTGCTCGGCATCGCCGCACTCCCCGACAGCGTCGCCGCGCAGGCGCTGGTCGCCGGGATCGCGGCCACCCAGAGCGGCGGCGTCCCCGCGCCGGGAACCCCGATGGCGACCGCGCCGTCGAAGCGGCAGCAGCCGGAATCCGACACGCCCACGCTGGACGAGTACGGCCGTGATCTCACCGCCGAAGCCCGGGAGGGCCTGATCGACCCGGTTGTCGGCCGCGCGGAGGAGATCGAGCAGACCATCGAAATCCTGTCGCGGCGGCGCAAGAACAACCCGGTGCTGATCGGTGATCCCGGGGTCGGTAAGACCGCGATCGTCGAGGGGCTGGCCCAGCGCATCGTCAACGGGGACGTGCCGGTCACCCTCGCCGACCGCCGCGTCATCGCACTCGATGTCGGCTCGCTCGTGGCCGGGAGCAAGTACCGCGGCGAATTCGAGGAGCGGCTGACCAAGATCCTCGACGAGGTCCGCGCGCACAAGGACGAGCTGATCATCTTCATCGACGAGCTGCACACCATCGTCGGCGCAGGCGGCGGTGGTGAGGGCTCGATGGACGCGGGCAACCTGCTCAAGCCCGCGCTGGCCCGCGGCGATCTGCACGTCGTCGGCGCGACCACCATCGATGAGTACCGCAAATACATCGAGAAGGACGCCGCGCTGGAACGCCGGTTCCAGCCGGTGATGGTCTCGGAGCCCTCGGTGGAGGACACCATCGAGATCCTGCGCGGCCTGGCCGATGTGTACGAGGAGCACCATCAGGTGCGCTACTCCGACGAGTCGCTGGTCGCGGCCGCGCAGCTGTCGGATCGCTACATCACCGACCGGTTCATGCCCGACAAGGCGATCGATCTGATCGACCAGGCGGGCGCCCGGGTCCGGCTGCGTTCGGGCACCCCCGACCCGGCGGTGAAGGCCAGGGACGAGGCGATCGCGCGGCTGTACCGGGAGAAGGACGCCGCGGTCGACAACGAGGACTACGAGAAGGCCACGGCTCTCAAGGCCGACATCGCCGCCGCCGAGGAGGAGCTGGAGGAGTCCGGTGCGACGTCGTCGGAGCCGATCGTCGATGTCGTCGACATCGCCGAGGTGATCTCCCAGCGCACCGGCATTCCGGTGGCCGATCTGACCGCCGAGGAGAAGCAGCGCCTGCTCCAGCTAGAAGACGTCCTGCACAAGCGGGTGATCGGGCAGAACGAGGCCATCGTGGCGATCGCCGAGGCGGTGCGCCGAGCGAGGGCCGGACTCAAGGACCCGAACCGGCCGATCGGGTCGTTCCTGTTCCTCGGCCCCACCGGTGTCGGCAAGACCGAGCTCGCCAAGGCCCTCGCGGAAGCGGTCTTCGGCGACGAGGATCGCCTGATCCGATTCGACATGAGCGAGTTCCAGGAGAAGCACACGGTCTCGCGACTGGTCGGCGCCCCGCCCGGATACGTCGGCTACGACGATGCCGCCCAGCTCACCGACAAGGTGCGGCGTCAGCCGTATTCGGTGATCCTGTTCGACGAGGTCGAGAAGGCCCACCCCGATGTGTTCAATGTGCTGCTGCAATTGCTCGACGACGGGCGCGTCACCGATTCCAAGGGCCGCACAGTCGATTTCAAGAACACGATCGTGATCATGACGTCCAACATCGGGTCGCACCTGATCCTCGAGGCGCCACCCGGCGACCTCGACTCCATCGTGCCGCAGCTCGAAGAGCTACTGCGCCAGCACTTCCGACCCGAGTTCCTCAACCGGATCGACGAGCAGATCGTGTTCCATCGCCTGGACAAGGAGCAGCTGGAACAGATCGTCGAACTGATCCTGGATCGCACCCGGCGCATGCTCGCCGCCCAGGACATCGAACTCGAGATCAGTCAGTCCGCAGTGGACTGGTTGAGCGAGCGCGGTTTCCAGCCCGAATTCGGTGCGCGACCGTTGCGCCGCACGGTGCAGAAAGAGCTCGACAACCGGGTCTCGCGGCTGCTCCTCGACGGCGGGCTCGATCCCGGCGGCACGGTGAAGGTCGACACCGCCGACGACGATCTGGTCGTCACGGCGATGAACCCGGGCGGTAAGCCCGACACCAATGGTTCCGCACCCGCGTCCGCGGCGAAGAAGCCGGCGAAGAAACCCGCCAAGAAGGCCGCGAGCAAGAAGGGTGACGACAAGAAGCTCGCGTCGAAGTAGCGAAACGACGACTGTGGCCCGGTTCGTACGAACCGGGCCACAGTGTTGTCATGGGGTCAGCCGCCGGTGACCACGCAGGATTCCCCGAAGCGGAAGCCCCGGCCGACCGTCACATTCGCGCTGCTGGCGATGCCGTCCTGGACGGCGGTCATCGTGTGGGCGCCGGTGTAGGACGGCACCCAGTTGAACATGGCGACGCCGTCGGTCGGCGCGACCACGGCCAGCAGCGCGCCGTTGTCGTAGAAGGCGACAGGAATGATGCCGACACTGAGCCTGGCAAGCAATTGGTGGGTGCATCCGGTGCCGTAGTCGGTTGCCGAGCCGACGCTGAGGTTGGGTTTCACCGTCAATTGCGAAACTCCGGCCGAGGCGGTGGGTGCACCGAGGGTCGTGGCCAGCATCGCCGTCCCGAGGGCAGCAACGGTGATGGCGAATTTCCTGTCACTCATATTTCTCACGTCCTTGTGCTGCGGGGCCGACCGAACGCGAGGCCGGCGAGTCGGTCCCCATCCTCACCCCATCGCGGGACCGATGGTGGGAGAACACACGAACCGTTTCGCCGACCTCGTCGCGCCGACTACAGCCGCGACCAGAGTGCGGGAGTGTTCGGTGGCGTCCAATTCGGGTCGTGCACGGTGTGCGCCTGCCTGCAGCTATAGGTGGCGCCCTGATAGGTGACTTTGTCGCCGATGGCATAGGTGGCGCCCTGACGCCAGGGCGATCCGCCGGGGGCGGCCGTGGTTGTCGGATGCTCGTGCCCGGGAGTGGTCGTCACCGGCGGTTTCGTGGTTGTAGCTGGGGGTTTCGTGGTCGTAGGCGGTGTGGTGGTCGGGGCCGGGGTGCTGGTGGTCGGCGGGGAAGTGGTGGGTTTCGGGGTGGTCGTCGGCGGCCGTGTGCCGCCCCCGCCACTCACCTCGAGATCGACGCAACTGTAGAAGGCCGCTGCGGTATCACCGATATTCCAGACCGCGCGCAATTTCTGACGGCCGGAATAACTCGACACATCGACGGTATGGGTCACCTCCATGGAAGGCTGTTCGTTCCGGCCGTCGAACACAGCAATTCTGGTGTTGCCGATGAAGTATTCCCAATTCAGCGTGCGATGATTCGCGGTATTCTTCCATGTGAAACTCGCACTGCCGGAGACTTTCTGCGGCACCCAGCCGAGGCTGTCGTCGTCGAGCTCAGGGTATTTGTTCGCACTACAGGTGGTGAGCCCCTTCGGTCCCTCCACGCTCTGCGGTTCGTATTTCACCGCGCCGCAGGGCACGAGGCCACGGGCGCATTGCTCCTGTCTGCTCGCGGGTCCGGTGATCCAACCGTGCGCGGTGGCACTCCCGGCGGGCACCACTGCGGTGGCGATGGGCGCCAATGCCATTGCTCCGGCGAAGAACAGGATTCGACTTCTCACTATCAGTACTCCTTGGAAACGCACGCGGAGGACGGCAGGGGCCGGCTTGCCGTCCGGGAAACATTTCGAGCGATGACACTGAACACTTCGATATCGAACTGTGATTCCGAAGATTAGGGTGACGAAGATCATCCGTCAACCGTCCTGGTAGCGAAAAATACTGCTACCGGCTGGTATTCGCGGATCATTTCCCAACTGTGCGAATACAGCGAATATCCACGTTTGGAACCAACCGGTATCCACCCGAAGCAAACGGTTGGTTAATCTCGCTGCTGTGTGGGGTGTACAGATTTGCCATCGGTTGTAGATAGGTAGCCATGTCGGCAACAAGCTGTCTTACTGTTCGAGGGCGAGTACCCACAGCAGGGAGCCTGGCGAACTTTGCGCGACTCCTCCGAAATAGGCGGACGGGCGCCCGAATCAGCCGAGGAACGCGAGGATTCCGGCGGTGACCAGTTCGGCGTAGCGGGCCCGGCCCTCCGGGGTCTCGATGAGCGCGGCGTCGGTCGCCGAGCGCATGTTCCCGCATTCGACCAGTGCGCTCGGTCGCTCGGCAAGGTTGAGCCCGGCCAGATCCGCCCGTGGATCCAGTCCCGTCGATCCCACATAGGTCGAGGGCACCGCGCCACCGGCGATCATCGCATCACGCAACGCCCTCGCCAGTCGCGTCCCCGCCTCGGCCTGCACCGGATTCAGCGCAGGTTCGGCGTAGGCGATGTGAAATCCGTGCGCGTCGGCACCGGTATTGCCGTCGGCATGGATCGAGACCACCGCGTCGGCGCCCGACTCGTTCGCGATCGAGGCGCGCTCATCGACACACGGTCCGACACCGGTGTCGTCGGCGCGCGTGAGGATCACCCGAACACCGCGGGCGGCGAGCAGGTCGCGCACTCGCAGGGTGACGTCCCAGGTGAACTCGTGCTCGGTGTAGCCACTGACGGCCGAGGTCCCGGTGGTGTTGCAGGCCTTCGTGCCGCCGCGCCCATCGGGCACCGGTGCGTTGATCTGGGTGAGATGGGTGGCATTGCCACCGTTGTGACCGGGATCGAGGACAACCGTGTGGTTCACGGCGGGCGAAGTCGGCGGCACGGCACTCTCCGAGGAAACGGCCGTCGCGGTCGACGTCGCCGGGTTCGCGTCCGTGGTGGTGGACGCGCAGCCGGCGAACAGCGCTGTCGCCGCGAGCAGGCAGGCGGGCAGGAACAGGCGGGGACGCACCCCGACACCGTGCCACACCGTGCCGACGACCCGGCCTCGTCCCCGCCGAACCCGTGTTCAGCGCCGGGTGATGCGCAGCGGAAGAGTCGCGTGGCGACGGGCGAACAGGCTGGGCACCCAGCGTGGCGGCTCCTGCTCGATCAGCTCGAACCGTTCGGTGCGTTCGAGCAGCAGGGTGATCGCGGCGATCGCTTCCAGCCGAGCCAAGGCGGACCCGATGCAGAAATGGGCACCCGCACCGAACGCCGCATGGGCACGGCCGCGCCGCCGGTCCAGATCGACGATATCGGGATCCGGGTAGACGGCGGGATCGCGATTGGCGGCACCCCACAGCAACAGCAGGTGGCTGCCCGCGGGCAGGTCGACACCGCCGAGCTGAGTATCGACCATGACGTGGCGGTGGTGGCCGCGAAAGGGTGACTCCAGGCGCAGTGCCTCGTCGAGGAACGCGGGGACGAGCTCGGGGCGTTCACGCAGACGGGTCTGCAGAGTGAGGTCGGCGGCGAGCAGTCGGGCCGCCGAGGCGATCAGACCCGCGGTCGACTCCCCTCCCGCACCGATCAGCTGCACCAGGATCAGTACCGCCTGCTGCTCGTCGATCGTGCCCGCATCCACCGCGGCGACGAGCACCTCGAGCAGGGTTCGCGGCGAATCTCGATCGGCCACTCGGTCTTTCGCATTGCCGATCGCGAGGTACGCGTAGTGGGCGAGCTCGGCCGCGGAGGTGATCAGCTCGGTCATCCGGCCCTCGGCAACGATACCGCCCAGCATCTCGGTGGAGTCGTAGGCCAGCGAGAGCAGTTTCGCGACATCGGTCCCCGGCAGACCGACGAGTTCGGCGATCAGCGCCAGCGGCAAACGATCGGCGACCCCGGTGGCCCAGTCGATCCGATCGCCGTCGAGTTCTTCCGCCCACAGCCGTTCGGTCAGCGCGGTGACGAACGGGCCGAGCGTGCGCACCCGTTTGGCCAGAGCCGGTCCGACGATGCCGCGGTGGACGGCATGGACGTCGCTGTCGGCGGTGGCGAGCACGTGGACCGCTTGCCCGGTCGCGTCGAGGTCGAAGGTCATCGGCGCCGCGCCCGGCTGGGCGACGAGCACGCCGGTCAGATGCGAGGAGAACTCCGCGGGGCGCCGGGTCGCTTCGGTGACCTCGGCCCACGAGGCGACGAGGAAGAAATCGGTGCCGGGTATCCGATAGACCGGCGCTTGTTCGCGCAGGGCGCGATACATCCGGTAGGGGTCGTCGAGCACCGCCGCATCGAACAGGTCGATCGCTTCGAGGTCCGTGGTCACGGCTGCCGCCTTTCCTGGTCGGGCTGTCGGCGCTCACCGTGTACCGCGCAGAGGCATGTGGTCAACGACTGTCTCGAGATGAGACAGTCCAGCGACCGCGTTGCCCCGCAATCCGCCGCGTACTTCGTCGAAAACACCCTTCAGCCTGGCCGGATTCGGCTAGACAGATTCCATCGAACGTCTCACCCTGAGACAGACACGAGTGGAGGTTCCCCGGTGAGCGACCAAGTCGACTGGCTGGCCGGCGGTGACCGACGCACCATCGCGGTCGACCGCATCGAACGCGCCGCCCTCGCGCTGTTCCTCGAACGCGGCATAGACAACGTCACCGCCGACGACATCGCCGCGGCCGCGGGGTGCTCGCGCGCGACGCTGTATCGCTGTGTCGGCGGCAAACCACGACTGATACGCGCCGTGATGGTCCGGGCCGCGGGCTCCGTCGTCGCACGCGTGGAGGCGGCCGTCGACTCGGTCCCGCCCCGCCGACGACCCGTCGAGGCGATCCTGGCCGCCGTCGCCGCGATCCGCGCCGACCCGGTGCTGCGCCAGTGGCTGATCCGCCACCGCTCCCCCGACACCGACGAATTCCTCGCCGGCGCACCGGAACTCGGTCACATCGCGACCGCGCTGACCCGGATCGCCCCCGACGACGAGGCCGCGGGCTGGGTCGTGCGCGTCGTGTTGTCGCTGCTCACCTGGCCGCTGCCCGACGCCACGGCGGAACGTCACCTGGTCGAACGATTCGTCGGGCCCACCCTGCGTGCGGGCTGACTCCCCCGTTCGGTCCGCGCGTCCTCGATCCGTCGCGGCTCAGCTCAGCCGCGGTGGTGGCGACTCTCGTAGGCAACGCGTTCGGCCTCGGTCCGACGGCGTTCGGCCTCGTTGGCCAACTCGGGATCGAAGCCATGGCTGACCAGGCGGTGCCGCCGGTACACGTAGACCAACGCCACAGTGAAGTAGACCAGCGGCAGGTACAGCAACGCCATCATCGACAGCCCTATCCACAGCGGGCCCGGCACCAGCAAGAACAGGCACAGCACCGGCAGCACCGGCAGCAGGAAGCGCATCAGGTACCGGCGGGTCGCGCCGGGGCCGGTGAGGTCGGCGAGCACCCAGTCCGACATCGAGGGCGGCAGGGTTCCGCCGGTGATGTAGCGAACACGCTGCCAGAGATTCGGGGTCGAGTTGCTCACTGCTGCTCCCTCACATCGGATGCGCGTCGCGCGGCCGCGTTCACCCGGCCGAGGACATCGCGCAGTTCTTCCAGGTCCGCCAGGCTCACGCCGAGGCGCGCCACGACGGCGGGCGGGATCTGCTCGGCTTGTTCACGCAGGTCACGGCCCGCCTCGGTGAGCTCGATGTGCAGCGTGCGCTCGTCGTGCGGATCGCGGCGGCGGGTGATGAGACCGGCGGATTCGAGTCGCTTGAGCAGCGGTGACAAGGTCGCGGAGTCGAGCTGGATCGCCTCGGCGACGGCCTTCACCGACATCGGCGCCTCACCCCAGAGGGCCAGCATCACCAGATACTGCGGATGCGTCAGGCCGAGCGGTTCGAGCAACGGCCGGTAGACCGCCAGCACGGATCGATTGGCCACCGCCAGGGCGAAGCACACCTGCCGGTCGAGCCGCAGCGGGTCGTCGAGCTCCTGCATCGTCCACCACCTTTCTCAGCCCACACACTATTACGCCACTAATAGTTAGTGCAATAACTATTAGTGGCATCACAGATGGGCGGCGGGACGATGCGCGTCAGTCCTCGTCGAGGACCAGTGGCTCACCGGCGACAGCACGGCGCACCTTCTCGCGGCCGTTGTCCTCCTCACTACGACCCTGACGCCAGTAGCCGGTGAAGGTGATCGCGCGCTTGTCGACACCACGGTCGCGGACCAGATTCCGCCGGGTGAGCTTCACCAACTCGGCCTCACCGGAGATCCACGCGTAGGGCACGCCCGCTGGGAGCTCGGCCGCACGGACCGCGGCGACCACCGCGTCGCCGTGCGGGCGATCGCCGCGATGCACCCACTCGATCCGTACGTCGCCGCGGGTCTCGAAGCTCTGCTCGTCGGCCGGACCTTCGACCTCGATGAACGCTCGCGCTCGCGCTCCCACGGCGAGGCGTTCGATGATCGCGCCGATCGCCGGAACGGCGGTCTCGTCACCGACGAGCAGCTGCCACTCGGGGTCGGCGGGCGGGGTGTAGAGCGCGTGCGGCGGGCAGAGCAGGCCGATCTCGTCGCCCGGCACCGCGGTCGACGCCCAGTCCGAGGCGGGACCCGCGTGCTCGGCGTGCAGGGCGAAATCGATGTCGAGCTCGCCGAGTTCGGGCCGCTGCGCCCGGACCGTGTAGGTCCGCATCGGCGGGCGGATCTCGTCGGGCATCGCGAGATAGCGCTGGTACCAACTCATCACGCTGCCCGAGTCGTCCAGTGGCGGTGGCACGACGGGACGCGGCCTGCCCGGCAGCGGGAAGAAGAGCTTCGTGTACTGGTCGGGCCCGGCGTCGACGAGGGCGGCCGGGTCCGGACACCCGAGGGTCACCCGCACCATCCGCGGCGTCAGCCGTACCGCGCGACGAACCGTCAGCGGCGCGTAGACCATGGCCGGTCGATTCACAGTCCCAGTCGTCATTAGGCAAGCCTAACCTACCGAGCCTGTGAACTACCCGCCCTGATCGACGGCGAGGCCGGAAATGAGCTGCTCGATCACCGCGCGGACAGCGACGATATCCCCCGCGTCCGCCGAATGCGCCAGGTACTGCGCCGCCTCGTCCAGCGCACCGACCACCACCAGCGCCAGCGGCCGCACCGGCTGCTTCCTGATCCGGCCGGCGGCCATGGCACCGGCCATCGCGTTCTCCACCAGGCCGATGGTGTGCCGCAACTCGATCCCGCGCCACCGGGCCCACCCGAGCACCGCGGGCGCGTCGAGCAGCGCGATCCGGCGCACCTCGGTCGCGGTCGAGGCCTGCAACCACGCCAGGCAGCCCACGATCAGGCTCGCGATCGGATCCTCGGCACGCGCCTGGGCCACGGCGGCGGCGATCACCTCCACCAAGCTGCGCTCGAGATCCTCGAACACCGCCTCGAACAGATCCCGCTTCTCGCCGAACTGGTGATAGAGCGCGCCGCGACTGACCCCGGCCGCCTCGGCGACCGCGATCGTGCTCACCGCCCCGTACCCGAACTGCCCGAACAGCTCTCGCCCGGCACGGATCACCGCGGCACGCGTGGCGGCCGAGCGTTCGGCTTGGGTCCGGCGATCAGGATTCATGGCGACGTCGAAGTCTAGGGCAGGACGAGGGTCGCGGCAGATCCGAGGCCGTTCGCCCCTTGACCGGCCACACCGGATTCGGGAACATACAGTCATCCTGTTTGTATATTGGAAGGGCTTGGGGACCATGTCCGATGCCACCAAGGATCTGTTCGAGCGCTATCACGCCTGCTGGGCCGAGCGCGACCCCGACCGGATCGCCGCGCTACACACGCCCGATTCGGTCTTCCACCTGCACTCCGGGGGCGCACCCGCGCACGGGCGCGCGGAAATCCGAACCGCCGCCGCAGAGACCTTCGCCCTCGTCCCCGATCTGACTTTCACCCAGGTCGACCTGCGCGTCGGCGACGACTTCTGGGTGGTGCGATGGAAGCTGTCGGGCACCTCCGTCACCGGTGGCGCCGTCGATGTGGATATCGCGGACATGGTCACCGTCGAGGACGGCGCGGTCAAGGCGAAGCACACCTACGTCGACGGCGTGGCCATGCAGGCCGCGCTGACCGCGCCCTCCGAGATCGCCTGAGCCACAGCGCGTTCGCCCGAGGTCACCGACATCGCGCCGAACCCGTCAGCGCACGCGTCCCGTCAGGGTGAGCACACACTCGAAGGCGCCCGCATCATCGGCCACTTCACCCTCGGCAGAGGTGGCGTGAGTCTGCGTCATCCGCAGGACGGTTGCCCGCAGGATCCACTGGGTCACGTCGGTGGCCGGTTGATAGGGCAAGCCTCCGAGCGCCTGGGCGATGTCCCAGGTATGCATCACCGCGCTACTGATCTGCTCCTCGTAGAGGGTCTCGATGTCGACCGTCCCGCCGGCCCCTGTCATTCGAATGAGCCGGCTCGCGTCCGTCACCGAGGCGAACGCGTTCTCCATGAGCCGAGCAGTCCGTCGATAGCCCGCGTCGAGTCCGGCATCGCCGTAGCACTTGTCCACGGAGACATCAAGGGATGCTCTGTCCATCGGTGCGATCGACGGTCCGTGCAGAGTCGGATCACCCGCGGTCGCTGCGGCGACGCTGAGATTCTGCTCGATCAGGCGCAGGTACAGATCACCGATGTCGCCGGTGCCATGCGGCAGTGGACATTTGAGGTCGCCATGGGTGACCTCGGACAGGAACGAGGCCAGGTCTTCGGTCAGGGTGTGCAGCATGGATACATCCACCGCATATCTCGCTTCCACTGTCGCCGGTCCGGTAGGAGATGCTGAACGCATCGGGCGTAGATGCGCTAGATCCTCTACCACGGTAGACGATATTGGAAAGGGCGTCCATGGCAGAGCAGGGCGACGCGAAGGACGAGCCAGATCTGGCCGCGTTGATGGCTCGCGTGTTTCCGCAGCTGGCGGCATTGGAAGAACCGATTCTGAGTGAGGCCGGGCTGTCGATGTGGGAGTACGCGATCATGAGCGAACTGACGTCGGCACAGGGCGTGTCACAGGTAGAGCTGTCGCGCCGCACCCGTCGCGATCCCACGCGATTGGGCAAGCATCTCGACGATCTGACCGTGCGGGGGCTCGTCACGCGTTCTCGTGCGAGTGACAAGCGTCAGCGCACCGTCGGACTGACCGAGAGCGGACGTGTTCTGTACGCACAGACCAAGGAACGCATCAGAGTTGCCGAGGACCAGTTCCTGCACTCGACCCTGGCCGCGGAAGAAGCCACCGTCCTCAGACGCCTGCTCGCTCGGCTCGCAGCCTGAGTGCGCCGACCGATTCGGGGAGCGTCACGCGACCTTGTCCTGACCCACGCTCTGTCGGGCCCTCGCGAGCGAATTCAGGGCATCGGCAGCGGCGGTGTCTTCGGGAAACTCACGGGCAGCGCCGCGAGCGACCGATGGAACGGGCCGGGCCGCCACACCAGATCCTCGACCGGCACGGCGAGGCTCAATTCCGGGAGCGCGTCGAGCAATTGGTCGATCGCGTCCTGCACGATCAGGTACGCCACCGGTTTGGCCGGACAGCCGTGCGGCCCCGCACTCCAGGCCAGGTGCGCCCGATTGTCGACAACATCGCGCCCGGCGATGGCCGGATCGTTGTTGCAGGCCGACATGCTGATGACGACCGGTTCGTGTGCGGGCAGCCAGGTGTCCTCGACCAGGATCGGCTGACGCGGGTAGGTCATGCAGAAGTTGGCCAGCGGCGGGTCGGTGAACAGTACTTCGTCGAGCGCGTCGCGTGTGGACAGGCTGCCGCCGAGCACATCTCCGGCGAACCGGTCGTCGGTGAGCATCAGCCGCAAGGTGTTGACCACCAGGTTCAGCATCGGCTCGATGCCCGCGCCGTAGAGCACCAGCAGCTGGTGCACCATTTCCTCGTCGGTCAGCGCCGCCGGGTGCTGGAGCAGGCGGGTGGCGACGTCGTCACCGGGTTCGCGCTGGCGCAACCCCACCAGATCGGCCAGTGCGGAGGCGAGCAGGTTGTTGCCCGCCTCGGCGTCGTCACCTTCGAAGATCTGCGCCATCCCGGTGGCGACCTGCTGCCCGATCTCGGGCGTGCACCCGAGCATCGAGTTCAGCGCCTGGAACACCAGCGGAAACGCGTACTGGCTCAGCAAGTCCGCGGACCCGGTCGCGCAGAAGCTGTTGATCAGCGGAATGGCGAACTGTTCGACGGTGCTGTGCATCGCGTACAGATCCACCCCGGCGATCCCGGCGACATTGGCCTGCCGGTATCGGGTGTGCTCGGCACCGGTGGTGCGCAGCGCGGCTGGGCGGAACTGCAGCATCGGCAGCACCGGGCAGTCCAGTGGGATGTCGCGCTGCCACATGCGGGGGTCGGCCGGGAAGTGCTCCGGGTCGTTGAGGATGCGCACGGCGGTGTGATAGCCGATCACCAGCGTGGCCCGGATGCCCGGCGACAACTCCACCGGCACCACCGAGCCGAACCGCCGGCGCATCCGCTGGTACGCCGCCTGTGGGTCGGCGGCGAATTCGGGTGCCCACATCGCCACCCGTTCGTCGGCGGCGATATCGACCGTCATGACGCTGTTGCTTCCTGTCTGCGAAAGAGGTATTCCGCCAGCGTGATCAGTGCGCGCAGGCCCTGATCACGGCGACGTGCGTCGAGCGCGATCACCGGAGTCTCGGGCGCGAGGTCGAGCGCCTCGCGCACCTCCTCGAGCGGGTAGCGCCGGAATCCTTCGAATTCGTTCACCGCCACCGCGTACGGCACGCCACGCTGTTCCAGCGCCGAGAGCACGTCGTCGGCCTTCTCGATACGGCGGGTGTCGACGAGCACCAGCGCGCCGAGAGCACCCCGAGCCAGTTCCTCCCACAGCGGGGCGAATCGTTCCTGGCCCGGCGTACCGAACAGGTACAGCGCCAGTTGGGGATTCAGGGTGATGCGGCCGAAATCCAGTGCGACAGTGGTCGACACCTTGCTGCCCAGACCCGCCATGTCGTCGACGCCGATGCTGGCCTCGGTGATCGTCTCTTCCGTGCGCAGTGGCCTGATCTCGGACACCCCGCACACGAAGGTGGTCTTGCCGACACCGAAATTGCCTGCGACCAGGATCTTCACCGACCGTGTCACGGTTTCCGCGACGTAGTCGACCTCATCCCGCGATGGCGCGGAGGCCATGCAGCACCTCCTTGATCAATGCGAGTTCCGGCTTCACCTGTGCCGGGGTGGGGCAGTGCAGGTGACCGCTGTCGAGCAGATCGGAAACGATGATCTTCACGACGGAGGCGGGCAGGTCGAGATAGGCCGACAGCTCGGCGATCGACAGAGCGCCGCGGCGGCTGGTGAGAGCCAGCAGGCGACGTTCGTCGGGGCGGTGATCGGGACGCGCGTCCTCGACGGCACGAACCAGGGTCACCAGGTCCAGGTCATGGGCGGCACGCACCCGCCCGCCGGTGCGCACGTAGGACCGCACCAGATCGGGATCGCGCCTGCCGCGGCTCAATTCCTCCCGCCTAGGCGGGGCGCGCTGCCGATCTCGTGACCCACGCGCGAGGCCAGTTCGTTCATCCGATGCGCCACCAGCGCGACATCGACATCGGCGGTGGTGGCGACACCGAGCAGCGCGCCCACACCGGCGGCGGTGATCATGATCATGCCCTCGTCGTACTCGGTCATGTTCTGGCGCACCGCGTTCGACGGGCCGCCGCAGAACTCGCCGAGCGCCTTACCGAGCGAGCGCAGGCCCGAGGCCGCCGCGGCGAACCGTTCGGCGTCGTCCTTGCTCACGCCACGGGAGTGGGCGATGCGCAGTCCGTCCTCGGACAGCAGGACCGCGAAGCGGACGCCGGGGATCTCGAGATCCTCGAGCAGCCACGCCAATCGGTTGGTGCTATCGGCTACCGGTGTGCTCATCGGCTGTTCCTTCCGTGGTTCGCTCGGCCGCAGCGGCACGACCGCTGCGGGATCCGCTGCGCCAGGCAGCGGCGAGGTCGGGGCGCGCGTGCCCCGACTCTGTCGTTACCCCCGCCGAATCCGGGGCAACCGGTCTGCGGCGGCGCTTGGGCAGCCCGCCGCTGGTGATCTCGTGAACGTCGGCGCCGGGCGATTCGATCTCGGCGACCGGCACGGGAATGTGTGCGGGCGCGGCGAGTTCGGGCTCGGGCAGCCGCGGGGCGTCGCCGCTCACCAGCAGCGCCGACGGTACATACACCATGGCCCGCATGCCACCGAAGATATTGGGCCCGTCGACGTGCACGGAGAATCCGTAGCGCCGGGCCAGCGCCGCGATACCGGGGAAGCCGACCTTCGGCGCGGGGCCGAGATCGTGGATGTCGACCGGGCGTTCGCCGCTGAGCACCAGGCGCGCGTCCTCGAGCTGCTCGGGACTCATCCGCATGCCCGCGTCGTCGATGATCACGGTGACGCCGTGATGGCCCTCCTGGAAACCGATCTCGACGAACGACGACGGCGGTGAGTAGCGCAGCGCGTTGTCGAGCAGGGTCGCCATGGTGTGCACGAGCGGTTCGACCGCGCGACTGATCACGATCCGGTCCGATTGGGCCGCGCGCACCCGCAGGAATTCCCTGACCCGTCCGGTCGCGCCGCCCGCCACATCGGTGAGCGACTGCTGCGGCCACCGGCGGCCGGGCAGACCGCCGGAGACGATCACATAGGACTGCGCCTGCCGGATCATCTGCTGCACGGTGTGGTCGATCCGGGTGAGCGTTTCGTAGATGGCGTCGTCACGATGTTCGCGCAGTGCGGCACTGACGACCTGTCCGAGGTCGGTGCCCAGGCTCACCACCGAGGTGCCGAAGGAGCGCACCGCGGCGCTCGTGGCCGCCCGCGAGGATGCCGAGAGCTCACCGCGGGTCTGGTCACGGGCGTCCTGTATCTCACCGAGGCGACGTTGTTCGCCATAGCGCTCGACCATCGCCCTGGTTTCCTCGGCGACCACGCGCAGGTCTTCGGCATGACCCGTGGCAATCCACTGCAGCGCCTGGCCGAACTGCGAATCGCCCAGTTCCACCGGCAGATCCACCGCGACCGAGGGGATCTCGTGGCGGCGCACCGCGGCAGTGATCGCGGGCAAGGTGCCCTGCGCCAGCTGCATGAGGGCGTTCTCGCAGGCGAGGCGTTCCCGGATGGCGGCGTCGGCTCGCTGCCGCTGTCGGCGCTCGTTCCGCATGGCCATGACACTGACCGCGATCGCGAGCAGTAACAGCGGCGCACCGATGACGAGCAACAGCACCGCAATTCCTGAGTTCATCAGATCTTTCGTCGTCCTCGACCACACGGCGCTGTTGCCGGTGGCCCTCGCCGGCCGGCCCGCCGAGGCATTCACTGTCCACCGCGGGGTGATTTCGGATACCCGATTCACACGCCCCGATTCCAGCGACCCGCACACATTAGCAGCACACGTAACGATCGCGACACGGATCTTCCTGTCCGACATCATGTTTCCCGCTCGAAACATTGCACGCTACTGGACAGTTGATCTATTCTGGTTCGCTATGCCTCGAGCCGATGCTCGCGGAACCCCGGGTACCGGATATTATCCGGGCGTGGCGAAACTGAAGCTTTCCGTCGATGTCCCCGTCCCACCGGACCAGGCCTGGGCGCACGCGTCCGACCTTCCGCACCTCGGCGATTGGCTGACCATTCACGAGGCTTGGCGCGGAACACTGCCCGAGGAGCTGACGCCAGGCACCGTTGTCGTCGGCATCGCCCGCGTGAAGGGCTTCCGCAACAAAGTCACCTGGACCGTGCGCACCGCCGAACCGCCGCGCAAGCTCGCCCTCACCGGCACGGGTATCGGCGGCACCAAGTTCGGCCTCGGCATGCTCGTCGAGCCGAGCGGTAGCGGGTCGAAGGTGAGTGTCGACATCGATCTGGGCGGTGCGCCGCTGTTCGGCCCGATCGGGTCCGCCGTCGCGAAGGCCCTGCGCGGCGATATCGAGCGCTCACTGGAGATGTTCGTCAAGCTCTACGGCTGAATCCCGACGCGAAAGCCCGGACGGAACAGAGAGTTCCGTCCGGGCTTTCCGCGTATGACCGATCAGGCCAGCGCCACAGCTTCGGCGTCGATCGGCGCCTTCGGCTTGGTTCGCGGCAGGAAGAACGCCGGGATCAGGGTCAGCAGAGCGAGTACCACGGTGACCCAGTACGTGTTGCTGAACGCTGTCGCCGCCAGGTCGAGTCCCTGCTCGATGACCGACGGGGGAACCTGCGCGGCGAGATCGGGCCGGGCGTTGGCACCGATCGCGACCTTCGCCTCCGGGTGATCGTTGAGCTGGGCGGCCAGCACGACCGACATCGTCGCCGTGCCGATCGACGCCGCGGTCTGGTTGATGATGTTCATCAATGTCGAACCACGCGCGACCTGTGCGTGCGAGAGCGTCTGGATCGCGGCGGTCATCACTGGCATCATGGTGCAGCCCATGCCCAGACCCATCACGAACAGCGCGCCACCGATCAGCAGGTAGGAGGTGTCGGCGCCCAGCTGGGTGAACCCGGCCAAGCCGAGGGTGATGAAGGTGATGCCGAACATGACGATCTTGCCGGGGCCGATCTTGTCGACCAGGAAGCCCGCGATCGGCATCGTCAGCATGGCGCCGATACCCTGTGGGGCCATGAGCAGACCGGAGTCGAACGCCGTCTCCCCGCGCACCTGCTGCAGGTAGTTCGGCAGCAGGAAGCCTGCGCCGAAGAACGCCGTCGCGAACAGCGACATGGTGAGCACGGAGTACCGCAGCGACGGGTTGGAGAACAGCCGCAGGTCGATCAGCGGATGCTCGGTGCGCAGCGCGTGGAACACGAAGGCCACCAGCAGCGCCGCGCCGATGATCGCCGGAATCAGCACGCGCGAGGCCATCACGGTGCCCTTCTCCGGAATAGAGGAGACACCGAACAGGAACAGCGCCAGACCCGGCGAGGCCAGCAGCATGCCGAGGAAGTCGAACGATTCCGAGGGTTTGGGCTTGTCGGGAGCGAACACGATCCAGGCCAGGATCAGCGCGACGATGCCCAGCGGCAGGTTGATCAGGAAGATCCAGTGCCAGCTGAAGGAGTCGATGAGCCAGCCACCGAGAATGGGGCCACAGATCGGGCCGAGCAACATGGGCACGCCGAGTACCGCCATCACCCGCCCGATCCGCTGCGGGCCCGCGGCGTGGGTCATGATCGTCATCCCGAGGGGCATGAGCATGCCGCCGCCGATGCCCTGGATGACACGGAAGGCCACCAGCGACTCGATACTCCACGCCATCGAACACAACACCGACCCGATGATGAAGAAGGTCAGCGCCGCCATATAGAGGCGTTTGGTGCCGAAGCGATCGGCGGCCCACCCGGTCATCGGGATGACCGAGGCCAGCGCCAAGGTGTAACCGGTCATGGTCCAGGCGACGACCTCGACGGAGGCGTTGAAGTCCTGCATGAACGTCGGGATCGCCACGGTGACCACCGTGATGTCGAGAATCGACATCACCGCGCCCAGGACGACGACGCCCGCCACCTTCAACACGGCGGCATCCAGCTTGTCAGGAGTGTGATCGGGCGCGGCGGCGCCGATATCCGGAGGTTTCGTCACCGGTTAACCCAAGCACCTTTCGCTGCCGATGACCAGTGAAATTTTCTGTTCGTGATCTGGTCGATGTCACACCCGCGTGATCGTCGCCGCCTCGCCCGCCATGAGCGCCGCCCTCGTCGCGGCACTCGATGCCGGCAGCATCGGCAGCCGAACGGCCGCGCTGGAGATCTGACCGCGCTCGGCGAGCACCGCCTTGATGACCGTCGGGTTGGGCTCGGCGAACAGGGCCGCACCGAGCGCGTCGAGACGGTCACCGATCGCGCGGGCCCGGACGACGTCACCGGCGTGCCATGCCTCGATGAGATCGGCGTATTCACGGGGCGCGATATTGGCCGCGGCCAGGATCGCGCCGCGCGCGCCGAGAGCCAGCAGCGCGGAGGCGAAACGGTCGTCGCCACTGAGCACTGTCGCCGGGGTATGGGCGGCCATCAATTCGACACTGGCCGCGTCGATTCCGCCCACGGCGTGCTTGAAGCCGGCGATGTTCGGGGTATTCGCGAGACGAATCAACGTGCTGCCGCTGAGCGGGCGTCCGGTGCGGTGCGGCACGTCATAGACGAGCAGAGGGGCCGGGCTGATCGCTGCCAACTGCGTGAAGTGCGCGATCACGCCTTCTTCGCTCGGTCGCACGTAGTAGGGCACCACCGCCAGCACGGCCGCGACGGGCCGCGCGAGTTCGGCGATCGCTCGCACCGATTCCGCGGTGGCGTTGCCGCCCGCGCAGGCGATCAGCGGTGCGCCGCGGTCGGCGCAGACGCTCGCGCAGATATCCAGGACTCGCGCACGCTCGGCGGCAGTGAGCGCGGACGGCTCCGCCGTGGTGCCGAGCGCGACGAGTCCGGTCGCCCCCGCGTCGAGGACAGCGTGCGAGTGTCGTTCCAGCGCCGCGGGCTCGACGGCCCCGTCGGCGGTGAACGGCGTGATCAAAGGGACGAAGAGGCCGTGTAGCGATGTCATGACTCTATCGTCGAGCCAGATCCACCATCAGGTCCAGTTCACATTCATGATGATGACCGTAAGCTGAACTGATGCTCGATGTCCGCAAACTTCGCCTGCTCCGCGAACTCGCCCATCGCGGCACCATCGCCGCGGTCGCCGAGGCGCTCAGCTATACGCCCTCGGCGGTATCCCAGCAGCTCACCGCGCTCGAACGCGAAGCGGGCGTCCCGCTGCTGGAACGCTCGGGCCGCCGCGTCGCTCTCACCCCCGCCGCGCAGCTCCTCGTCGGGCACACCGAAACGATCCTGGCCGCCCTCGAACACGCCGACGCCGAATTGTCCTGTACCAGGGACGAGCTGGCCGGCACCCTGCGCATCGGCACCTTTCCGACCGCGGCGCGCACCCTGCTGTCGCCCGCCCTCGTCACCTTGAGCACCGACCACCCGCGCCTGGAACTCACCGTCACCGAAATCGACCCCGCCGACATCCCGAACGCCCTGCGCGCGGGGACCCTGGATATCGCGCTCACCCACGACTACGACCTGGTCCCCGCCGACACGGACCCCTCCTTGCAAACCGAGCCCCTCCACACCGAAACCGTCTACCTGGCCACGCTGGGCCCCGTGCCCACCGAAGACTCGCTGGCCGCACACCGCCGATCCCCCTGGATCGCGGGCACCCCCGGCACGCTGTGCCATACCCTGACGATCCGAGCCTGCCAGGCAACAGGATTCACCCCCCACATCCGCCACCACGCCGACGACTTCGACACCGTCCTGACCCTCGTCGCCGCAGGCGCGGGCACCGCCATAGTCCCCGCCCTCGCCCTCTACGCACCCCCCGAACACATCACCCTCACTCCCCTGCCGATCCGCCGCCACACCCAGCTCGTATACCGCAACGGCACCGGCCTGCATCCGGCGATCCACGCCGCCCGGCTCGCCCTGCACGCCGCGGGCTAGGCACATCCGGCCTACCGCCGATCGGTGGGATAATCGAGCCGGTCGACAGCGAGACCGCAGTGATGACATCGAGTAGTGGGAGTAGCCCATGGCACGAGTCAGGACCGGAATAGTCGATCCGGGTCTTCATTCCCGCGGTGCGCCGGATCTCACCCACCGCACGGCGAAGTTCGTCGCCGCGACGACCGGTGCCGACTCCCTGTGGGTCGTCGACCACTTGATCGGGTTGTTTCCCTCGTCGGTGTGGAAGCCGAGCCATGCGGGCGGCGCACGGGTCGTTCCCGTCGCGGACGCGTACTACGAACCGTGGACCCTGCTCGGGCGCGCGGCGGCCCGGAATCGGTGGAGTCGGCTTCGGCTCGGAGTCGGAGTCACCGACGCTGGTCGCAGGCATCCGGCGGTGACCGCACAGGCCGCCGCGACCTTGCATCTACTCAGCGGCGGGCGAGCGATTCTCGGGATCGGTCCCGGAGAACGCGAGAACAACGAGCCCTACGGTGTCGATTGGCAACGCCCGGTCGCGCGCTTCGAGGAGGCTGTGGCGACGATTCGGGCATTGTGGGAGTCCCACGGTGAGCCGATCTCCCGGGATTCCGAATTCTTCCCTCTCCGCGACGCGGTCTTCGCGCTGCCGCCGCACCGCGGTACCCGACCGGAGCTCTGGATGGGAGCGCACGGACCGCGCATGCTCAGGGTGGCCGGTCGATTCGCCGACGCGTGGCTGCCCGCCTTTCCGAGCAGCCCGGCCGAATACCGCGACAAGCTCGACACGATCAGGACCGCGGCCTCGGATGCCGGACGCGACCCGTCTGCGGTCCAAGCGGCCGGGTGGCAATGGATCATCACCGCGAAGTCGCAGACGATTGTCGAGGAGATCCTCGATTCGGCGGTGATCCGCGCCTACATGCTCGCCGCGTCCGCGCAGGCCTGGGCACGCCATGGCGTCGAGCATCCGTTGGGCCCCACGTTCTCCGGCGCCCAGGACATCCTGCCGCAGACCATCGACGAGGCCACTGCGCTGGAATACGGTCGACGCGCACCGCTGTCGTTGATCCGAGATGTCTTTCAGGTCGGCACACCGGCAGAGGTGCTCGACCAGATCGCCGAACGGCGCGACCACGGATTGACCTACGCCGTATTGGTCGACCTCGGCGCGTGTCACCCGAAACTGCGGACGGGACTCCTGACCGGGTCATCGTTCGCCAAGGTCGCACGCGGAATCCGCCGACTGTGACGAACCGCCGTGGCGGTAGGCGATTTCGGTGGCCGCGTCGGCGGCGATGGCGGCGGCATGAGGGCTTGCCTGATCTACTCGACGTTCAACCCGTCACGGTCGCGAGACGCGCGGAGCGCTGCAGGCGAGCGCCGAGCAGAGTCAGGCACAGGGCAAGGACCAGGAGCAGAGCCAGGGTCCATGCCAGGGCCGAAAAGCCGTGTGGCGCAGTCGCTGCCGCGACGATCGGGCCCAGGGTCGCGCCGACGTAGAAGCTGAACATGGCGACCGAAGAGGCTGCCGCGCGGGCATCGCCGCCGAGTTCACCCGCGCTCTGCAACACCGCGGGGGCGATGACGCCGAGGCCACCGACCAGGACCGCCAGCAGCACAGTGAGGACCGCCAGGTGCGAGCCTTCGAAGGTCGCGGCGACCATCGCGGTGGCCGCGATCAGCACGCCGAGGACCATCTGGGTGGGCTTGGACAGGCGCGCCAGCGGAATGGCGAGCAGTGGCAGCGCCATCATCACCGGCAGGGCGCCCGCCCGCAGGGTCAGCAGTTCGCCGGAACCGGTGACCAGGCCGGTGAGCTCGATCCCGGTGTAGATGCCGACCATGACGGCCATGCTCAGGGCGCCCGCCACGAGCATCGGGAGCAGCGGCGTGATGCGCAGCACCGCGGGAATGGCGGCGTAGCTGTGGCGCAGCGGGAGGTCACGGCCGGTGGGGGCGTCATCGAGCATGACGGCCCGCAGCGCGAAGGCCAAGGCCGCGAAAACGACCGCGGAGCCGAGGAATACGGCGCGCCACGGGAACGACGCGACAACGGCCTGCGAGACGATCTGGGCGATGACGGTGGCGGCCAGGAAGGAGGTGGCCACCGACATGGTGACCACGGCCCGGTGCCCCGGCGCGATGCGCGTGCCGACGTAGGCCATGATCGCGGGCGGAATGGAGCCGACGACGAGGCCCTGCACGATCCGGAGCGCGACGGCCACGGGCGCACTGAACGCCAGGCCGGTCAACAGGGTGACCACCGCGGCCACGAGCATGCCGGTGACCAGGACCCGGCGATGGCCGTATCGATCCGACAGCGGGCCGAACAGCACGAAGCCGCCCGCGTAGCCGAAGGCGAAGGCGCTGATGACCCATGTCATCGCCCCCGAACCCACACTCCACTCTGCTTTCATGGCTTCGAACAGGGGAATCGGCGTGTACATCTGACCGGTGGCCAACAGGGCCGACAGCACGAAAACAGGGAGGGTGCGCCCGGTGTGCGTACGGGGCGACGTGTCGCGAACGCGGGCAGGGGCCGGACTTCCGACCGGAAGCTGGACTGTCGGTGATGCCATGTCGACGACAGTAGGCTCGCACAGAGACAGAGTCAACCAAATAGTTGGTTTAAAGACCTGGTAAAGTCGGCCCCATGACGGCGAGCACCATCAAACGCAGCGACGCGACCAGACAGGCCCTACTGCGTGCGGCGCGAGCCGAATTCGCGCAGTACGGCCTGGCCGGAGCCCGGGTCGATCGCATCGCCGAGGCCGCCGGCGTCAACAAGGAACGCATCTACGGCCTGTTCGGCAGCAAGGACAGGCTGTTCGACGTCATCATCGTCGACACCATGCGCGAATTCATGGAGGTCGTCCAGCCACTCGCCGAGACCGAGCCGGGCGACTACGTCGGCAAGCTCTTCGACTACCACCGCGACCATCCGCAGCTGCTGCGCCTGCTGCTCTGGGAGGGCTTGCACCGCGGCGCCGACGCCCACGATGTCGACGGTTGGCGCGCTGACCACTACGGACAGAAATTCGACCGTGCCCAAGAACAATTCGGTGTCGACGAGAAGCAGGCAGGCCGCCTCCTGCTCGCCCTCTGCGGCCTCGCCAACTGGACCCACGCCGTCCCCCAGACCACGCGCCTGTTACTCGGTGACGCCGCCTCCGACACCGACGCCACCCGCGAGTTCGTGAAGGAATTCGCTCGGGCCGCACTGCGAAACCTCGCGACCACACCCCAACCCGTCGCGCCGCAGCCGGACACCACCCTCCCCGAACCGGTCAATGCATTGACCACCCCGGTAGACGACGCCGCCCGCCGCCTTCGCGAAGCCCAAGCCGCTGCCGATGCCGCCCGCGCCGAACTCGCAACCGCCCTGCGCACCGCCCACGCCGCCGGGGCGGGGGCGAATCAGCTCGCCCGCCGAGTCGCCGGAACCATGTCCCGCCCACTTGTCCTCAAGCTCCTGACCCACTAGACCCGAAACGCCGCGGTCTACGCGGTCTTCTCGCGGTGGGAGCCGCGTTGGCGGGTGCGGGTGGCCGAGACAGGGTCGATGTCGGGCATGGACCATTGGGCGGACAGGGCCAGACTGGGCTCACGGCCGGAAGCTACATGGCGGTAGGCGATTTCGGCGGCCGCGTCGCAGTCGTGCGCGGCGATCGCGGCGTAGAGGGCTTCGTGTTCGTCGCATTGGGTGCCCGGGTCACGTTCCTTGGTCAGGTGGAACAGCCAGCGGACTCGGGATTCCAAGGGGCGCAACAACGACTGCAACAGCGGGTTGCCGGACACTTCGACAATGACGGCGTGAAACCCCGCGTTCGCGGCGGCGATCGCGGCTTGGTCGCCACGGGCAGTGGCCTGGCGAGCCGCGGTGAGCTGCGCGCGCAGGGCGGTGAGGTCGGCCGGCTCGGCGCGTTCGGCGGCCAGGCGCGCCGCGAGAACTTCGAGGCTTTCGCGAACATCGAACAGGTCACGCACGTCGGTCACCGTGAACGGGGCGACGATCGCGCCCTGCCTCGGCACGATCACGACCAGGCCCTCGCGTTCGAGCATCTGCAGCGCCTCGCGCAGCGGGATCCGCGAGATGGCCAGCTCGGTGGCGAGGTCGCGTTCCACGAGCCGCTGACCAGGGCTCAAGCGCAGATCGATGATCCGGTCACGTAACTCCTCGTAGGCCTGATCCCGCAGCGACTTCTTCGCCGGTTCGTCTGCCACCGCACCATCCTTCTGCTCCTGCACGCCACCACGGTAGTCCGCTCGCGGCATGCGACCGTTTCTTACTTTTCGGTAATCCGCCCGTCATCTCCGAGCCCCAGGCTGACACTTAACGGTATACCGCTAAGTGAGCGGTTCGTTCGATCAAGGAGTACCCCGTGCACAAGTCCACTCGGCGCGCGATCGCCTTCGGCTCGGCCGCGCTCGCCGCCGCTGCCCTCCTGTCGGCCTGTGGCTCCGCCGACTCCACGGCGTCGGGCGGCAAGCTGAAGGTCGGCGTGTTCTTCCCCGGCTCACTGTCGGACACCGGCTTCATGCAGTCCGGATATCTCGGCTACCAGCGCGTCGCCGACGCGCTCGGCGACAAGGTGGAACTCAGCAAGGTCGAACAGGTCGCCGCCAGCGACTACCAGCAGGCCCTGGTCCGCTTCGCCTCGGCCAACGACCTGGTGATCTCCCTCGGCGGCCAGACCGACGCCGACGTGCGCAAGGTGGCGCCGCAGTTCCCGAACGTGAAGTTCGTCGAGATCGGCGGACCGGCCGACGCCAAGCCACTCGCCAACCTCGCCTACTACGACCCGCAGCAGGCCGAGGCCGAATTCCTCAGCGGCGCGGTATCGGCGGCGGGGTCCAAGTCGGGCACGGTGGCCTTCGTCGGCGGCGTCGAACTGCCCGCGATCGTCAACGCCGCCAACGCCTTCGGCAACGGTGCGCGGTTCGCGAAGCCCGACGCGAAGGTGCTCACCCCGCAGTACGTCGGCGACTTCAACGACCCCGCCAAGGCCAAGCAGGCCGCACTGGCCGACTACGGCGCAGGCGCGGGCACACTCGGCCAGATCGTGAACCTGGGCAAGGCGGGCATGGAGCAGGCCGCCACCCAGTCCAACGCCACGATGGTCGGCGGTCCGATCCCCGGCGACTGCACCAACCCCGCGTACCTGGGCTACGTACACACCGATATCGGCGCCGAGGTCGAGTTCGCGGTGAAGGCCGTTCTGGACGACTCGTGGAAGGCCGAGAACGTGCGCTTCGGGCTGACCTCGCCCAACGACGGCACCGATTTCGTGTTGTGCAGCAAGGACTCCGGGGTCGCCGACGCACTCGCGAAGGCGAAAACGGCCCTGTCCACCGGCGCGGTCAAGCCGTACTGATCCACGATGAGCACTCCCGCATTGACCCTGCACGGGGTCGGTAAGCGCTTCGGTGACGTGCAGGCGCTGCACGATGTGGACGTCACCGTCGAATCCGGCACTGTCCATTGCGTTCTCGGCGAGAACGGCGCGGGCAAGTCCACGCTGTGCAATCTCGTCTTCGGCGGCTACCACCCGGACACCGGACGTATGCAGCTGGGCGGCAAGGACTTCCGGCCCGACTCCCCCGCCGCCGCGATGGCTTCCGGTGTCGCCATGGTGCACCAGCACTTCAGTCTGGTCACCACCATGACCGTCGCGGAGAACCTACTGCTCACCCAGCACGGACTCCGGTCGCGCCGCAAGGAGCTGACCGACCGGCTCGACGAGATCGCACAGCGTTACCGCCTGCGCGTCGACCTCGACCAGCAGGTCGCGACCATGCCGGTCGGCGCGAGGCAGAAGGTCGAGATCGTCAAGGCGTTGCTGCGCGATCCGGCGCTGATCCTGCTCGACGAACCGACGGGAGTGCTCGATCCGGCCGAGATCGACGCGCTGATCGACACCTGCCGCGCCATCGCCGCCGACGGCAAAGCGGTAGTCCTGGTGACGCACAAACTCGGCGAGGTGGCCAGGGTCGCCGATGCCGCGACCGTGCTGCGCCGCGGCACGGTCGCCGGTGGCGGGCGGATGTCGAACACCACCATCGCCCAGTTGCTCACCGCGATGGTGGGGCGTACCGCCGCCGACCTCGACCCGACCGTCGCCGCGACCATCGGCCTGGATCCCGCCGATTCGGCGACGACAGCAGATTCACCCGCAACGGCTCTCCCGGTCGGCCCTGCCACCGAATCGACCCCGTCTAGCGCCGGTCTCGAGTCGTCTGCCGAATCCGATTCCCCCGCACCGGTTCTCACCATCGATCGAGTGACCGTGCATCGCGCCGACGGCAGCGCGGCGCTCGACGATGCGTGTCTGGTCGTGCGGCCCGGCGAGATCGTCGGAATCGCGGGCGTCGAGGGCAACGGGCAGAGCGAGCTCGTCGCGGTCCTCGCCGGGGCTACCCCGGTGAGCGCCGGCACGGTCACGCTCGCCGACACCGATATCACCACCGCCAACCCCGCCACCCGGACCGGGCTCGGACTCGGCGTCGTGCCCGAGGACCGCCACCGCGACGCGATGGTCGCCGAGATGACCCTGGCGGAGAACCTCTTCCTCGGCCGACTCGGCCGCTTCCGGCGCTTCGGACTGCTCGACAAGCAGGCCATGGGACGCGCCGCCCAGGCCGAACTCGACCGCTTCGACGTGCGCGCTGCCGGGCCGTGGGTGCCGATGGGTTCGCTCTCGGGTGGCAATCAGCAGAAGGTGGTGCTGGCCCGCGAACTGTCCGCCGCGAACCTGCGCTGCCTGGTCGCCGCCCAGCCGACGCGCGGATTGGACATCGGCGCAGTCGATTTCGTGCTGACCCAGCTGCGCCATGCGGCCGCCGACGGCTGTGGCGTGCTGGTGGTGTCGAGCGAGGTACCCGAGTTGCTCGCGCTGTGCGACCGGGTGTTCGTCGCGTATCGCGGCACACTCGCCGGACCGATCGAGACCTCCGATCCCTCAGCGGCACAACAGATCAGCGAATTGATGATGGGAGTCGCGGCATGAGCGCACCGAGTCGGACCACGACCGCGGCCACCGCGCCCCCACCTCGGCGAACGTCGCCGGGCGGGCTGCGCGGGCTCGGCAAGCCTTCCTCGAAGCAGCACCCGGCAGGCTTGCGCCAGTGGGCACACCACCCGATCGTGGTCGCCGTCGCGGCGATGCTCGCGGCCGGGGTGATCGGGCTGGTCCTGGCCGCCGTCGCCGGCG
Organism: Nocardia sp. NPDC055050; assembly: GCF_053608345.1. Classification (NCBI taxonomy): domain Bacteria; kingdom Bacillati; phylum Actinomycetota; class Actinomycetes; order Mycobacteriales; family Nocardiaceae; genus Nocardia; species Nocardia sp. NPDC055050. The sequence goes on along the minus strand of NZ_JBSGVG010000014.1, from coordinate 58,017 downwards.
CGGCACCGGGCGCCACGATGACAGCACTGTGGGAGGGCATGTTCGGCAGCGACTACGCGATCGGCGCCTCGCTCAATGTCGCGGCCACGCTGATGCTGGTGGCCGTCGGCTTCACCATCGCCCACCGCGCCGGACTGGTCAATGTCGGTGGCGAGGGCCAGATCTGCGCCGGTGGCATCGCCGCCACCGCGATCGGCACCACGCTCACCGGTGCGCCCGCGGTGATCACCCTGCCCGCGGTGCTGATCGGGGCGGCAGCCGCGGGCTGGTTGTGGGCCGCCATCGCCGCGTACCTGCGGGTCGCGCGCGGCACCAGCGAGATCATCACCACGCTGCTGCTCAACTTCGTCGGGTTGGCGCTGGTGCTGCTCGTCGTGCACGAGCCCGCGCTGCTGCGCCAGCCGGTGACGTCCTCGGAGACGCTGCCGCAGTCCGAACAGCTCACCGCGGCCGCGCATCTGCCGCTGCTGGGCATCGAACGCTCGCCCGCGACCATTGCCCTGTGGATCGCCGTGGTGGCCGCGTTCGGCACCGCGATCCTGGTGCGTCGCACCGCACTCGGTACCCGATTGCGGGCGGTCGGGCTCAATCCCGACGCGGCCGCGCGGCTCGGGCTGCCGGTGCGTCGGCTGCGTTTCCTGAGCCTCTCGGCGGCGGGCGCGTTCTCCGGCGTCGCGGGCGGGCTGCTGGTGGCGACGGCGCCGTTCGTCCTCGCCGAAGGGTTCTCCTCCGGATACGGATTCTCCGGTCTGGTCGTCGGCCTGCTGGCACGTGGCTCACTGGCCGCCGTGGTTGCGGTGTCGCTGCTGCTCGGGTTCCTCGTCTCCGGCGGGATCAACCTGCAGCTGGCCGCGAATGTGCCCGCGTCGACCATCGCGGTCGTGGAGTCGCTGATGATCGTGTTCATCGCGGGCGCCGCCATCTGGACCTCTCGCAGACGCAAGACCGAACCCGCACCACAACCGGTGCCGTCCGTGGACACCGCCGATCTGGCAGGAGCGCCACGATGAGCCTCGATACCGTCACCGATATCGCGACCAGCGGAATCGGTTTCACCCTGCCCATCCTCGTCGCCGCGAGCGGTGAGCTGGTCAGCGAACGCGCGGGTGTGCTCAATCTGAGCCTCGAGGCGATGATGCTGACCGGCGCGTTCGCCGGCGTGCTCGGCGCCGTCACCACCGGTTCGCCGGTACTCGGCGCGGCCACCGCCGTGCTCGCTGCCCTGATCTTCGGTGCGCTGCAAGCGATCTGGAGTATCGGCTTGCGCGCCGACCAGATCGTCGTCGGCATCGCCGGCAACGCGTTGGCACTCGGCGCCACCACCTACGGTGCGCGCCTGCTGCTCGACGACGGCAAGGGCCACAGCGTTCCCGGTTTCGACGCGCTGCCGATACCGGTGCTGCACCATATCCCGGTTATCGGTCCCGCCCTGTTCGGGCAGACCGCGCTCGGCTATCTGTGCATCGCGGTCGTCGCCGTCCTGGCGGTCGTGTTCTCCCGCCGCACCAAGCTGGGTCTGGTGATCGACGCGATCGGTGAAGACGCCGTCGCCGCCGACCGCACTGGTCTGCCGGTGAAGGCCGCCCGGTACGGCTGTGTGCTGCTCGCCGCGTTCGCTGCCGGCCTCGGCGGCGCGCAATTGGCGCTGTCGGAGGTGCATTCGTTCAGCGACAACATGACCGGCGGCATCGGCTATCTCGCCGTGGTCGCGGTGATCGCAGGCCGCTGGCGTGCGCTCGGGGTGATCTGGGCATCGGTGTTCTTCGGTCTCGCCCAGGCCCTGCAGTTCGCACTGCCCGCCCTCGGCGTCGATGTGCCGTTCGCGTTGCTGGTGATGCTGCCCTATCTGATCGCGATCGTGGCCGTCAGCGGCTTGGTCGGCAACAGCCGCTCACCGCGCGACCTCACTGTCGCCTTCGCCCGAACTTCCTGACCCGCCCCTACTTTCGCAGGAGCCACCGTTGACTCTGATCCTGTCGCACTCCGATGTGACCGCCGTCCTCGACCGCGGTGAGGTGCTCGCCGCCGTCGAGCGCGCGCACGCCGATCTGGCGCTGGGCACCGCGTTCGTCCCCGCTCCACCGGCGATGACACTGGGCGGCGCGGCCTTCGTGCCCATGGTCGCCGCCGCCGAATCCGCCGGTGCCGCCGCGGTCAAACTGCTCGCCGACCTGCCCGCCAATCGCGGGCGCGGGTTGCCGGTGCAGCGGTCGGTGATCGTGGTGACCTCGGCGGCCGACGGTTCGTGCGAGGCACTGATCGACGGACGCCTCGTCACCGCCGTGCGGACCGCCGCCGCCAGCGCGGTGGCGACGAAATATCTTTCCCGACCATCGAGTTCGGTACTCGGTGTGATCGGCGCGGGCAATCTGGCCGTGGAGCACACGCGCGCGATTGCGACCGTGCGCGAGCTCGAGACCGTGCTGGTCTGGTCGCGCACCGCAGCTACGGTCGACCGATTCCGCAGTGCGATAGCCGATCTCGGTCTCGACGTGCGTGCCCTCGACAGCCCGGAGTCGGTCACCCGCGCCGCCGACGTGTTGTGCACCCTCACGCCGTCCCGCGAGCCGATCGTCCACGGCGCCTGGTTCGGCGACGGTCTGCACGTCAACGCGGTGGGCGCACCGCCGAGGGCGGATCACCGCGAGGTGGACGGCGAGGCCATGCGCCGGTCCAGGGTCGTCGTAGACTCGATCGGCACCACGCTCACCAAATCCGGCGACACGCTGATGGCCATCGCCGAAGGCGCGATCACGCAGGACGCGGTGGGCACCGAGCTGGGCGAGGTGATCGCGGGCCGGGCAGCCGGCCGTCACGACGACCGCGACATCACCCTGTTCAATTCGGTGGGCATCGGCCTGCAGGATCTGGCCGCCGCCCGCCTGCTCATCGACAAGGCCCGCGCCAACGGCATCGGAACGGAAGTGGATCTCACCTCATGAGCGAGCTGACCGATATCGACATCACCCATCTGCGTCGCGCCATCGACCTCGCCGGGCACGCCACCGCGCTCGGCGATCGCCCCTTCGGCGCGGTCGCTCTCGGCCACGACGGCGCGGTCCTGGCCGAGGGTGTGAACGCGGTGAACACCACCGGCGACGTCACCACCCACGCCGAACTGGTCGCGATCACCCTCGCGACCGCCGCGGGCCACGCGGCGAAACTGCGGGGCGCCACCGTCTACGCCAGCGGCGAACCGTGCCCGATGTGCGCCGCCGCGATGGTGTGGGCCGGGGTCGGCCGCATCGTCTTCGCCGCGGCCGCAGCCGAATTCGGGCCGATCATGCCCCCGGGTACCAGTTTCGGACTCACCTGCGCCGAGGTCGTCGCGAGCTCGAACGTGCCGGTCGAGGTCAGCGGACCGCACCTGGGCGAGGAAGCTCTCGCCGTGTTCCGCGCGGCCGCGCAGAACTAGCCCGAAGACACCGAGGGCGCGGCGCCGGATCGACGCCGCGCCCTCGGTGCACGATCTATTTCACCGCGACGACCTCGGCGGGCTCGCCCAGTTCACGCTGTTCCTCGATCGCCTCGGGCGTACCCGGCACCTGTGTGCCGCGCAGCGAGACACCCTTGGTCTCGATGAGGAAGAAGGACGCGATCAGGCCGACCGCGCACGCAGCGAGCATGTAGTAGGCCGGAACCATGTTGTTGCCGGTCGCGCTGATGATCGACTCGTTGATCACCGGGGCGGTGCCACCGAAAATCGATGTGGCCACGTTGTAGCCGATCGCCACACCGGCGAACCGCACGATGGTGGGGAACATCGCGGGGAACGTGGCCGAGATCGTCGCCAGCTGCGGCGCGTAGAGCATGCCCAGGATCGCGAAGCCGACAATCGCGCCGGTGAGCGAAGAACCGATCAGATGGTAGACCGGGATCACCGCGACCATCATCGCCGCACACGAGAACATCCACATGGGTTTGCGCCCGATCCGGTCGGAGAGTGCACCCAGGAACGGCAGGGTGCACAGCATCGCGATCTGGCCGATCAGCGGCACGAGCAACGCATCGGATTTGTCCATACCCAGCGCGGAGCCGAGGTAGGTCGGGGTGTAGCTGATCAACGAGTAGTTCACGACATTCAGCGCGATCACCAGGCCGAACAGGGTCAGCACCGGGCGCAGGTACTTCGTCACCAGATCCCGGTAGACGCCGGAGACTTCCTCGGTCTCGTCCTTGCTGTCGACCTCACGGAACACCGGGGTGTCCTCCACCCGGCTGCGCAGGTACATGCCGATCAGGCCGAGCGGACCGGCGATCATGAACGGGATGCGCCAGCCCCACGAATTCATCGACGCGTCGTCGAGGACATTCACCAGCAGCAGGGCGACCAGGTTGCCGAGCGTGAAGCCGGCGAGCGTGCCCACCTCGAGGAAACTGCCATAGAATCCGCGCTTGCGATCGGGTGCGTATTCGGCCATGAATGTCGCGGCGCCACCATATTCACCACCGGCGGAAAGTCCCTGGATCATGCGCAGCGCGTACAGCAGAATCGGGGCGCCGATGCCGATCATGTCGAAGCTCGGGATAAGGCCGACGGCGAGGGTCGATCCGGCCATCAGAATAATCGTGGTGGCGAGCACGCGCTTGCGCCCGATGCGGTCGCCGAGCGGACCCCAGATCATGCCGCCGACCGGCCGGATCAGGAACGATACGGCGAAACCGAGCAGCGTGTAGACCATCCCGGACTCACCGTCACCGGGGAACAACGACCTCGCGATATACGTCGCCAGATAGGCGTAGACACCATAGTCGAACCATTCGACCGCATTACCGATCGCCGACGCACCGATTGCCCGGTGCAGCACCGTTTTCGATTCCCTTGACATCCACAACACCCTCTCGTCGTCGCCTTTCACGAATACCCGACCTCTTTGCGAGCAAACGTTACGAGCGCGCGAAGACCGGCCTTTATGGCCTCTATACTGCGAATATGGTCCTGCGACCCGGGGTATTTCTGCCGCCGTTCGGCGAACTGGCCGACCCGCGAGTGCAGGCCGAGCCCCGCTGCGGCGGGCGGCGCCGGCGCTCGACGATCAGGCGAGTCCGGCGAGTTTTTTTGCGAGGACGTTCTTCTCACGTTCGTTGCCGCACCGGCGGATGGCTTCGGCGAGCTCCGCACGAGCTTCGGTGGTGCGGCCGAGCCGGGTGAGTAGTTCACCGCGCACGCTGGGCAGCAGGTGCGAGGTGGACAGGGCGCCGGATGCGGTGATCTCGTCGACGATCGGCAGGGCCGCTGCGGGCCCGTCGGCCATCGATACCGCGACCGCCCGGTTCAGGTCCACCACCGGCGACGGTGCGAGTCTGCCCAGTGCTTCGTACAGCACGACCACCCGTTCCCAGTCGGTCCGCTCGACCGACGGTGCGACGGCGTGACATTCGGCGATCGCGGCCTGAAGCCCGTAGGCGCCCAGCCCACGCCCGACCGCGCCGGCTTTCACCAGCGCCGCACGACCGCGCCGGATCGCCGAGCGATCCCAGCGGCGGCGGTCCTGCCGTTCGAGCAGGATCGGCTCACCGTCGGGACCGGTGCGGGCAGGAAATCGCGCAGCGGTCAGTTCGAGCAGCGCCAGCAGTCCGTAGACCTCGGGTTCGTGCGGCATCAGCCGCGACAGCACGCGGGCCAGCCGCTGCGCTTCCCCCGCGAGGTCGAAGCGGATGAGGTCGTCGCCGGTGCTGGCAGACGACCCCTCGGTGAAGATCAGATAGATGACCCCGAGCACCGAACCCAGCCGGGCCCGGCGCTCGGCGACCGGCGGCACCTCGAAGGGGACTTCGGCGGCGCCGAGAGTCTTCTTCGCCCTGGTGATCCTGGCCTGCACTGTCGCGGTCGGGACCAGGCACGCCTTGGCGATCTCGTCGCTGGTCAAACCGCCGACGACACGCAGCGTCAAGGCCAACCGCGCCTCCCGCGAGAGCACCGGGTGACACGAGATGAACATCAGCGCGAGCACATCGTCGTCGATTTGATCGGGATCCCACAGCACGTCCTGCCCGGCACGCACAGGGTCCCCGCCGGTGAGCGCGTCGCCCTCGCCGAGGTCGGCGGCGAGGGCGGTGTAGCGGTCGTCGAGGGCGGCCCGGCGCCGGAACGCGTCGATGGCCCGGCGTCTGCCGACGGTGAGCAACCACCCGGCCGGCTGACGTGGCACGCCTTCGCGCGGCCAGGTCACCAGTGCCTCCGCGAACGCCTCCTGGGCGAGATCCTCGGCCATCGCGAAGTCGCGGGTGTAGCGCGCGAGGGCGCCGACGATCCGGGCCGATTCGATCCGCCAGACGGCGGCCACGGCCTCGCGGCCGGTGTGGTCGCTCATCGTGATTCAGAGCTGGCCGCTGGCCTCACGCCACGCGCGCTCCCTCGCGACCCAGACATTGTCCTGCGGGAATTCATCGATGCTCGGGACTCGTCGGATCTCGGTCTTGGTGCCCGGCACGACGACCGGCATGCGCTTGGCCCACTCGATCGCCTCCTCTTTGGAGGCCACATTGAGAATGTAGAACCCGCCGAACAGTTCCTTCGTCTCCCCGTAGGGCCCGTCGGTGACCACCGGGGTCTCCGACGAGTAGTCGACGACCACGCCCTGCGCCGCGTCGTCGAGCCCCTCGGCGGCGACCAGCACTCCGGCGCTGATCAACTCGTCGTTGAACTTGCCCATGGTCTCGAGCATCTCGTTGAAGTCGATATCGGCCGCCGCGGCCCAGGCTTCGTCGGTGGCGCGCATGATCAGCATGAACTTCATGGTTTCGTCTCCTCGGATCGGTGTGGACCCGCCTGCCGGGCCCTGCGTTCATCCCTAGGTCGAACGGGCACCGCTGCGGATCGACACCCGGCCGAAAATTCTTTTCGCGAGTGTTCGGCAGCCTACGACGAGTGCCGGGCGCGCGCGACGACGACGGACACGAATCCCCGATTCGGGTATTCAAGATCGTCCGGCGTGATACAGATCGAAGAGGTTTGTCATGCTGACAGCCACCTAGCGAAGGAGTCACTCGTGAGCGCAGTTCTCGTCGAGCAACGCGAGCATGTGCTCGTCATCGTGCTGAATCGGCCCGAGGCCATGAACTCGGTCAACGCCGAAGTGAGCACGGGGGTCGGCGAGGCGCTCGAGCGAGCCGAGGCCGACCCGCAGATCCGCGCGGTGGTCCTCACCGGCGCGGGCGAGCGGGCGTTCTGTGCGGGCGCGGACCTGAAGGCGCTCAGCCGCGGTGAGTCGATTCTCGCCCCGGGACATGAGGATTGGAACCTGGCCGGGTATGTCCGGCATCCGATCAGCAAGCCGACCATCGCCGCGGTGAACGGTTTCGCACTCGGCGGCGGCACCGAGCTCGTCCTGGCCAGCGATCTCGCGGTCGCCGCCGAGACCGCCACCTTCGGCCTGCCCGAGGTCGCCCGCGGCCTGTTCGCCGCGGCAGGCGGCGCGTTTCGCCTGCCCGAGCAGCTCCCCCGCAAGGTCGCGATGGAGATGATCCTCACCGGTGAACCGATCACCGCCGCCCGTGCGCTGGAATTGGGCCTGATCAACCGTGTCGTGCCCGCCGCCGAGGTTCTCGACGCGGCGCTCGCGCTGGCCGGTCGGATCGCCGAGAACGCGCCGTTGGCCGTGCAGGCCAGCAAGCGGGTGGCGCTGGGCATGATCGATGGCAAGCTCGCCGACGACGACGCCTGGGACCAGTCCAACCGCGAGATCATGACAGTCGCGGTCACCGAGGACATGCGCGAGGGCGCCATCGCATTCGCGCAGAAGCGCAAGCCGAACTGGCAGGCGCGCTGACACGGTGCGGATCCTGATCCTCGGCGCCTCCGGTTTCGTCGGCAGCGCGCTGCACGCGCAGTTCGCCGCGAACCACGAGGTCGTCGGGACCAGCCGGGGCGGGCACGGACTCGCCCCGGTGGATCTCGCCGACACCGGCGCGGTGCGCGCCCTCGTCGCACAAGGTTTCGACGTGGTCGTCCACACCGCCGGTGTCGTGGATCTCGGTGCCGCGCAGCGTGATCCCGCCGCGGCCCGTGCCGCGAACGTGGCGCCGATGGTCCCGCTGCTCGACGCCATCGGCGACACGGGCGCGAAGCTCGTCTACCTGTCGACCGACAATGTCTTCGACGGCGCCGCCGAGCACTACGACGAAAGCGCCACGCGCGCACCGATCAACGTCTACGGCGAGACCAAGGTGGCCGCCGAGGATCTGGTCCTCGAACACGACCGGCACTTGGTCGTGCGCCTGCCCCTCGTCTACGGGCGCAGCCCACTGTCGAACAAGTTCCTGGCCCGCTTCGCCGCACCCGAGATCCCCGCGCGCACCGATATCGTCTGCAATCCGCTGTACTTGCCCAGCCTGGCGCCCGCACTCGAGCAGCTCGCCGACGAGGCGGGCGCCGTGCACCTCGCGGGCGCGGAAACCCTGAGCCGCTACGACCTCATGACCCGGGTCCGCGACCGTCTCGGCGCACCGGCGCGTGTCGTGGCCACCGATCGCTCCTCCGCCGTCCCGGACTGCCCACGACCGTTGCGCCTGGTCATGCGCAGTATTCGGCACAGCCTGACCGGCCCGGACGTGGACACCGCCCTCGCCGATCTGCACTGAATCTCCGGTCACCCGTTGACGGCGCGAAGGAGTGAGTGTACAGTCACTCACATGACCAAGCGCGGCGCCACCCTCTCCACCTCGGACGTCCGGCGTGACGCGGTCGTCGACGCGGCGATCATCGAGTTCGCCAAGACCGGCTACCACGGCACCCCGATCAACACCGTCGCCGCGCGCGCCGAAATCTCCCCCGCCTACGTCTTCAAACTCTTCCCCGGCAAGGTCGCTTTGTTCGTCGCCGCGCTCGATCACTGCTTCGACCTCGTCGAACGCGCGATGTCCACGGGCGCGGCCAATTCCACCGCGACAGACCCGGCCGCCATCCTGCACGACATGGGCGGCGCCTACGCCGAACTCATCGCCGACAAGAGCCTGCTCATGTTGCAGGTGCACGCCCAGTCCGCCACCGACATCCCCGAAATCGCCGACGCGTTGCGCCGGGGCCTGGCCAAGGTGACCACCTTCGTGCAGCGCCGCTCCGGCGGCACCCCCGAGCAGATCCAGTACTTCATCGCCTACGGCCAGCTCTGCCACCTCGTCACCACCCTCGGGCTCGACGGCAACGACAGCGCCTGGGCCACCGCCCTGACGACGGGAATGCGCCACCCGAAAGCCCACTGACCCCCCTCGCTCCAGCCTTTTCAGGGTGGAGCTTTCTTTTGCAGCAAGAGTGATTGACCAGTCACACACCACGGAAGGTAGCTCCTGATGAACACCACCACCGCCACCGAAATCGTCCTGCCCGGTCGCGTCGACCCCAGCGGCCTGCTCGTCACCCGACGCGAACTCCCCGCACCCGCACCAGGTCGCGCACTGGTTCGAGTCGATGCCTCCGGGGTGTCCTTCGCCGAGCAGCAGATGCGCCGCGGTAAGTACTACGACCAGCCACCGTTTCCTTTCGTGCCCGGCTACGACCTGGTCGGCACGGTGGTCGAGGCCGACGACGCGACACTGGTGGGCAAGCGGGTGGCCGCGTTGACCAAGACCGGCGGCTGGAGCAGCCACGTCGACCTCGACACCGCCGATCTGATCCCCGTGCCGGACACCCTGGACGCCGCCGACGCGGAAACCTTTGTCGTGAACGGCATCACCGCCTGGCAGATGCTGCACCGCGTCGCCGCTGTTCAGCCGGGCGCGACGATACTGGTCCACGGCGCCAACGGTGGCGTCGGCTCGACCCTGGTCCAATTGGCCCGCGCCGCGGGCATTCACGTGATCGGCACCGCGTCCGCTCGCCATGCCGACGCGGTCACCGCGCTGGGTGCCACCTGGATCGACTACCGCACCGATGTGCCACACCAGGTTCGGGCCATCGCACCGCACGGTGTCGACGCGGTGTTCGATCACGTCGGCGGGCCCGGCATCAGCGATTCGTTCGACTTGCTTGCCGACGGCGGCACCCTCGTTTCCTACGGAACGGCGGCCACCAAGAACGACGAGGGCGACTCCCGGTTGCCGGTGCTGAAACTGTTCGCCCGCCTGCTGTGGTGGAACATGCTGCCCAACAAGCGACGTGCGCACTTCTACAACCTGTGGGCAGGCAAGCGCAACATCACCCGCTTCCGTGCTCGAATCGCCGAAGATCTGTCCCAGGTCTTCTCCCTCGCCGCCGCGGGCACCGTCACCGCCCAGGTCGCGGCCCGTATCACTCTCACCGATGCCGCCCGAGCTCTGGAGCTCGCCGAATCCGGCACCGTCACCGGCAAAGTCGTCCTCGTCAGCGCCTGACCCGCTCACACCCTGGAGATCAGTCATGTACGTTTCCCAGCCCGTTCGCACCGTCCTCGACAACCGCCCCATCTACCTGAGCTTCGGCCTCGCCTGGTTGGTCGGCCACGGCACCTTCGCCCTCAGCCATGGCCCGAACCCCCTGCTCGACCTCCCCGGATTCGTGCCGACCGCGCTGCTGGGCGTCGGCCTGCTGGCGGCCATGATCGTGACCACCGTCGTCTCCCTGCGAGCCCAGCGCGGCGCGACGGGACAGGAAGCGGTCGTGGGCAATCTGCTCGGCGCATCGTGGCTGATCGGTTTCGCCGCGCTGTTCTTCCTGATCACGGCGCTCGGTTCGACGCTGAGCCCCGACACCGCAGCGACTCTCTGGCCGACCGGGTCCGGGCTGATCGTCGGACTGCTCTACCTCGCCGGCGGTGTCGCCTACCGCGACGTCCTGCAATACACGCTCGGCGCCTGGCTGGCCGTGAGCTCTACGGCCGCACTGTTTCTCGACGGCGCGTACCTGTACTGGGCGCTGGCACTGGCCGGCGGCGGCAGCTATCTGCTCGCCGCCGCGCTGGAGCCCCGCAGGATCGCCGCCGCGAGCTGAGCATGCGTTTCGTGCCCGTCCGGAATTCCGGACGGGCGCGTTCGGCGTTCAGCCCTTCTGCTGCGCGCCGATCGCCGATCCCATCCATCGCCGCAGGTACCGGCGCAGTTCGTCGTCGGAGCGTGCCGGGTTGCCCGGTGACAGGAAGAACGACTGCATGGTGCGCAACACGTATTCGACGAGTTCGCGCAGCGCGGGCTCGTCGTAGCCGTGAGCGGCCCAGTCGACGTCGAAGCGGCGGATCATGGTCATACCGAACGCCTGGGCCTCATCGGAGGTCATGCCTTCCGGGTGGGCGTTGGAATACGAGCTCGACAGCAGAATCCCCAGGTGGGGGGTCCGCCGAACATCGGTGAGGGTGAAGACGACGGCCTCTGTCATCGCTTCGACAGGGTCGCCCAGGCCGCTGACCTGACGGGTGAGTCGATCGAGGAAATCGTCGACCGAGGCGATGGCCGAGGCGGTCATGAGCGCGTCGGCGCTGGGGAAATACCGGTACACCGTCTGCCGGATGACACCGAGGGACTCCGCCACGTCGGCGATGCTGATCTCCGCACCGGTCCGGCCGATGAGTTCGACTGCGGCAGCGATGATCCGGCGCGTCGCCTCCGCATCGTCACCCGGCGGACTGCCGCCCCACCCACGTCTACGCGCCACCAGGTGGACGCTAGCACAACCCCAGGTCAGGGCGAATTCCGTAAAAGTGATCATACACGCGAAGCCTCGTGCGTATGATTGCTCTATCAACCGTGGCCGAACAACGAGGTAACTCACCGTGACCGACCTTCACGTCCGCAAAATGGATTTCGCGTTCTCCGACTACGACGTGCCGTTTCTGTGGAATCCGCAGAACCCGGCGTTCTCGTCGATGGCCAATGCCGTTTCGTTCCTGGCCATCGGCTTCGAGAAAATGATCGTGCAACTGATCACGCAGGCGAAACCGCAGATCACCGACCCCGAGGTGGCGTCGGAGGCCGACGCCTTCATGCGCCAGGAAGGGCAGCATTCGACGGCGCATCGCCAGCATGTCAAGGCGCTGATCCGCCGCTATCCCGGCTTGCAGCAGACCCTCGACGCGGTGATCGGCGAGTTCGACAAGCTCACCGCCGAGACCTCGGTGAAGTACCGCCTCGCCTACACCGCCGACCTCGAGGCGACGTTCACGCCGGTGTTCAAGCTGATGCTCGACAACGACAAGAATCTGTTCGCCCCCGGCGACGACCGCGTCGCCTCACTGTTCATCTGGCATTTCGTCGAGGAAGTCGAGCACCGCAGTTCGGCGCTGATCATCTTCAATTCGGTGGTCGACAGCGAGCTGTACCGGATGCGGGTGGCGGCCTCGATCTTCCGGCACGTGTTGCAGGTGATCCGGGTGGCGTGCGAGGGCTTCAACGAGCATGTGCCGCTGGAAGATCGCCAGGTCGACGCGCTGTCGATGTTCGCCAACTACCGCCGGGGGCAGACCCTGCGCCGGTGGCTGCCGTTCCTCCAGCCGGCCGACAACGGCACGATGCCGCGCGCGTTCGACAATCTCGGTCTGCGCGAACAACTCGTCGCGCTGGGCGGCATCATCCGCAGCCAGACGCCCGGACACAATCCCGCGCACGAGAAGCTGCCCGCGCTAGCCGACGAGTGGTTCCGCCGCTATGACGAAGGTTACGACGTAACCCGTTGGTACACAGCCGATTCCGTCAGCTCGTAGAAGGTAGCCCGATGGCCGAACACTGCTCCCCCACCTTCGCCGAACTCGCTCACGAACTCGGCTTCTCCTGCGAGGAGGCGGGCGGACTCGTCGAGTTCCGCAACCCGTTCGCCCTCGAGAACTGGACCCTGCCGGTCCTCGAGCTCACCATCGTCGTCGGCGCGGTTCTCGCGCTCTGGTACGCGATCGTGCGCCTGCGCCGCCACGGTGACCCGACCAATCTCGTGCTGTGGTTCGGTGCCACCGCCTACCTGTTCGTCATCGAACCGCCGCTGTACTTCCCGGCGGCGTTCGGCATCGAAGAACACGTCGACACGATGTTCGCGCACAACGTCTTCACCGTGGACTTCCTCTGGGGCCGACTGCCCATCTACATCATCGCGATCTACCCGCTGATGGCGACGATGGCGTTCGGCATCGTCCGGATGCTCGGCATCTTCGGCCGCTACGGCACCCTGATCGGCGCCACCTGCGTCGGCTTCGTCCACCACGCCTTCTACGAGATCTTCGACCACCTCGGGCCCCAATTGCGCTGGTGGGAATGGTCGATCGACAACCCGATCAACCAGCCGATGTTCGATTCGGTCCCGATGGGCAGCGTCGTCGTGTTCGCGGCCCTGTGGCCGATGTCGCTGGCCTTCTGCGTGCAGTATTTCGTCGGCCGCCACGTCGACGACGGCCGCCACTTCTCCGGCGTCGAATTGACCTGGCGCACCATCGTCATCGGCCTGCTGGCCTCGGTCGGCACGTTCCTGCTCCCGCTGCCCGCCACCGTCATCGGCATGAGCGGCACCACCGTGCGCGGCATCGTCTACGCACTGGAACTCGCCTTCCTCGCGGTGGTCGCCGGGATCGTCATGGTCCGCCAGTGGACCGAACTACGCCGAGGAACCGCCACACCCCCGCAGTACGAAGACCCCTTCGTCCAACGGTTCGCCACCCTCTACCTGGTCGTCTTCGCCGCTCTCTGGATAGCGTCGCTCCCCGACTTCTTCGCCGCCGTCAACGGCGAAACAACCAACGGCGACCCCATCGGAAACCTCTGGTACACAGCAGCCTGCTTCGCCGTCGCGATCGCTTCGGTCCTGGCGACCTTCACCGTGCCGCGCGCACGGCCCACCCCGGACGCACCCGTGGCGGCAGCATCGCAAGCGCCCGGCTGATCCGCCGGCCGCGCTCGAGGCGGTCAGCAGAACGTTCCCCTCCGCTCGGCGTATCGCCTGCGGCAAGCCATCAAGCCGTGGCGTCGCCGATGCGGTGGCGGTAGCTGTCGGCCAAGGCGCGCAGCGCGGCGCCGCCGTCGCCGGTGAACGACGAACCGTGCATCAGCGCCAGCGTTTTCGGTGCGAGCTCAGCGAGTCGGTCGACGATCATCGGGGTCGCCGGTGCGAGCGACGAATAGGCGAACAGATCTTCGGTGTGAACGGCGGGGCCGACGATGTCGCCGGTAGTGAGGGCCGCGCCCGCACCGAGGTGGGTGAACAGGTCCCCGCACAGCAGAGTCTGTGTGGTTTCCTCGAACAACACACGCGCTTCCCAGCCGTGCGGGGTGTGTGGGGTGTCGATGTGGCGCACTCGCATCCGGCCGAGTTCGATGGTTTCGCCATCGGCAAGCGGTCTCGGTGGCCGGTCGGCCATGTGGTCCAGCGACACCATGCAGCCGACGGCACCGTGGGCGACCTGCGATTCGGGGGCCGCGGCGAGGAACTGGTTCATCGACCCGCATTCGTCGGATTCGACGTGCCCGAAGGTGATCCACCGCAGCCGGTTCACCGGTGTGACCCGTGCTATCGCCGCCGCGACGTCGGTGAACATCGCGCGATGCCCGGTATGGAAAAGCAGCGGCTGATCATCGGCGAGCAGGAACTGGTTGAACGTCAGCCCCTGTTCGCCGATGTCGGGCACGAACGTCGAGATGCGGTAGATGTCGGGGGCGATTTCCTCGATGGTGGTGGTCATGGTCGGCTCGATTCGGTGCAGTGTCAGAACGGCACTTGGGTGGTCAGTAGTCCAGCGCCTTCGGCGCGGCCGGAGAGGATCCGGCAGAATTCGACCGCGTCGAGGTCGAGGCGTTCATCCGTTGTGCCGCAATGCCATCGGCCTCCAGCGGCACCTGTCAGGCACAGGTCGAAGGGTTTGTTGTGGCGGGCGGCCCATTCCTGCACCACGTCGGCCACGATCGCCCCGTCGTGCTCATCGGTCAGCACGAGAACGTGCCCGGTGGCCCGGGCCAAGTCGATCCGATGCATCCACGGGTCACGGGTCAGGATCGTGTCGATGGCGTACCCGATGGTCCACCGTTCGGCGGTGCCGTTGACCAGCTGCTGCTCGGGAATTGTTCGATTGCGCAGCAACCCCGGGGTACGTCTGCGCGTTGCCGCGGCCTTGGGCGCGATGGCCGCCATCGACCGGACCAGCTGATCCGTCGTCTGCTGTCCGAATCGTTCGACCTGATACGCGGTCACGGCGTCGACGAGCTGCTGGCCGGGCCGCAACCGCTTACGGGCAGCCCGGGTCTGGCGGACATTCTCCAGCGGGGACGATGCCATCGTGGACATACCGACCACGTGGGCGACGAGGTCGTGCACGGTCCACCCGGCACACTCGGTCGGTGCATTCCAGTCGTCACCGTCGAGCGCGGTGACCGCGTCGGCGAAGCGCGAGTACTCGTCGCGGGCGAGCCGCATCGCGTCGGCATGGGCGAGCATCGCGCGCCGCGCAGTCACCGCCGTCTGCTCGACAGCCGTCATTTCTGCGGCTCCTTCGTCGGCGGAAGGCCGACACTGTCGGCCCACATGTCCACGGCGCGGTCCAACAGCTTGCGCCGACTGTGCCCGCCCGGATCGTTGGCGAGCTGCTGATCGACCAGGCCGGACAGGATCGCAATCCAGATCTCCACGTCATCGCGGTCGGTCACGCCGATCGTGGCGAGCACCGCGATGACCTCGTCGAGCGCGCGGACCGCCGACACGTACGCCTCGGGTGAGGGTTCGAATCCCGGAATCGTGCGCTGGTTCATCAGCTGATAGCGGGCGAGATCGGCAACCGCGAAATCGAAGTACGCCAGTGCCAAGACGCGCACGAGGCCGCGGGGATCCGCGGGGGCCGAGCGCAGCGCGTCGATCGAGACGCGCTCGCACTCACTCCAAGCCTGCTCGAACATCGCATCGTAGATCGCGTTCTTCGATCCGTAATGCGAGTACAGCGACGGCGCCCGCATTCCGATCCGCTCGCCGACCTCGCGCAGTGTCAGCTGCGCCAGTCCCCGCTCCCGTGCGATCTCCCACGCGGCCTCGACAATTTCCTGCCGCGTCGCCTCACGCCGTTCCGCTTTCCGATCACGCCTCGGCATAGCGTCCATAGTTAGTTATTATGAACGCCGTTAGGCAAACGGTCAACGGTGGGCTGCACGCCTACCCGGCGGCCCGCGCGGTGATCGGGGTGAACAGGTTGATCAGGTTGCCGTCGGGGTCTCGGAGCAGGAGCGACCGGTTGCCCCACGGCATCGTCGTCGGCTCGTTGACGAAGTCTTCGACGGAGTCGCGCAACCTGCGGTAGTCGGCGTCGACGTCGGAGACCATGAACTCGATGATCGCGGTGCGATTGTCGGCAGGGCGCGCGCTTCCGGCCCCGAACAACGCGACCGTACGCACGCTTCCGATCGCGAGTGTGCCGGCCGGAGTGACGATCTCGGCGAAATCCGGTGTAGCCCAACGGGCTTCGACACCGGTCACCCGCTGATAGAAGCCGACCAGCTGTTCGATGTCGGCGGTGATCAGGCGGATCGAGACGAGGTTCATTGCGTACTCCTGCTGTCGGGAAGGGCGGAAGTTCCACCGCTGAATCCCAAGGTAGAGGCGATACCGGACAGTTTCCGCCCGGTATCGATGGGAGAATTGCCGGATGACGCGCCCCACGGCCCGGGTACTGGCCCTGCTCGAGCTGTTGCAGACGGGCGGCACCCATACCGTCGGCGAACTCGCTGGGCGACTGGGCGTGGACGAACGCACCGTCAGGCGTTACGTCACCCATCTCACCGACCTGGATATCCCCGTCCGCTCGGTCCGCGGCCGCTACGGCGGGTACCGACTCGCTCCCGGCTACCGGATGCCTCCACTGATGCTGACCGATGACGAGGCGGTAGCCGTGCTGCTCGGACTCCTCACCAGCCATTCGACGATATCGGTCCACGCCGCCGACAGCGCGACCGCCAAACTCCGCCGCGTCCTGCCCGCACGCCTGGGCGCTCGTCTCGACGCACTGATGAACACCGCCGAATTCACCACCGGCGCCCGCCCCGAAGTCCCGGTCGAAACCGCCGTCCTCCTCGACATCGCCGCGGCCACCCGCGAACACCGACTGGTCGCCATCGGTTACACCGACCGGAACGGACAACACTCTCAGCGGACCGTGCACCCCTACGGACTTGTCGCCCACTCCGGCCGCTGGTACCTGACGGCGATGGACAACAACAGCGACGACCTACGCCAGTTCCGACTGGACCGCATCACCGAGACAACCACCCTCCCCGAAACCTTCACTCCACCCACCGAATTCGACCCGACCACCCACCTCGTGTCCGCCCTCGCCACTGCCCCCTACCGGCACGAGGTATCGATCCGCGTCCAAGGCACACCCACCCAAATCCGCCCACTACTCCCCGCGACCATCGCAACGCTGCACGAAATAGACTCCCCACCCACCGATCCCACCCCCTGGGTCCGAGTCCTCATCCGCGCCGAACACCTCGACTGGATTCCCCCCGTCCTCGCCGCCCTGAACCGCCCTTTTGTCATCGAGCACCCCGACGCCCTCAACGACGCCGTGCGCGCCCTGGGCCAGCGCCTCACCGCCGCCACGACATCCGGCGCAATCCCACCGACCGGTAATGCCGATGACTGAGCAACGTCGAGATCAGTAGGCAATCGCACCGCCAAGCCGAACCCTAACTCGGAGCAGGATCAGCAGCGCTCACCTCTGAGACTTGATGTGAGGGAAGCCGATCGGATTGAAGTCCGCCCCGCTGTCGTCGACAGCACCGGAGAACTCGGCATGCTGGAATATCACCCAGTCGAACTTCGCGCCAGAGAAATCGCCCTTGAACTCTGCAAGCATGAAACTGGTTGTCTCGAGAAACTCGAAGTTTGTGCGCAGACCAGTCGTGCTCGGAGCATGACCGTAGGCGCGCAGAGATCGCCCGGGCAATGTGTGGCACCTTGGTTGGGCACCATCGCTCAATACCTCTGCGCCAGAAGCCACTCGCGCGCAACGATTTTGTCCTCGGCGGTGATCGCATGGCCGACCGATAGCACCTGATGGGTTACCCGGGCTCCCGCACGACGCAGCTGTTCAGCCAGCTGAAGGCCGTCCCCGGGTGACCGGCGGTTGTCGTGCGCGCCGTCGACTATCAGAACTGGAGTGTTGTCGACGCGGTCGGCTAGATCATGGGCGAACGGGGCCAGGGGACGGAAGAGGATCGCTCCCGCCAGCAATCCCGGATAGGTGATGAGTAGAGCCGCGCCCATGATGGCGCCGTTGGAGAAACCGATTGCGACGGGGCGTCTGGTGAGGTTGTAGTCAGCGCAGGCGGTTGCGATGAAACCTGCCAGCACCCGCGTCCTGGTGACGATGTCGCGCGGATCCACGCGACGGTCCGGCAAGCGATGGAAGAAGGCATAGCCCTCATCCATGCTGACTGTGCCACGGACACTCAGTTTTGATGCCTCTGGGGCAATTTCGTCGGCTACCGGAATGAGGTCGGATTCGCTGCCGTGTGAGCCATGGAGCAGAACGAGTGGTGATTCGCCTACAGCGCCGGCATGGAAGCAATGAGCGTGTGTCGATGCCGTCATCGAAACAAACCCTACGGCGTTCAAGCCACCGCGGAACACGCGCTCGCACCCTCAGTGGGCATCTGTCCTGTTCCGGGGTGGCGTGCGCACACAGGGGCCGGCAGCCGTTCACACACAGAGGCTCACCTGCTCGAGGATTGCTCAGCAATCAGCAGAGCTGACCACGTATGCGGTCCCTGGGTTCTCGTCAACCTGACCGGGGACCTGCTTGTTCGTGCCGAGGTCTTCGGTGAGAATGGCCCGATGTCGGGTGTGAGGTTCGTGCGGCGCGTGGATGGGTTGACATATGAGTTCGTCCGCGATGGGGACGCGCACGGGTTCCCATCGTATAAGCGGACCGACCTCGATATCTGGTGTCGCCGACTCCCCGACTTCGGTTGGGTGGTGTGCAACGCGGCCGATGAGGTATCGAGTCGCCCGTTCGACGAACCTGGGCAAGGCGAGATTCCTCCTGAGGGCGTGTGGGTGAGCCGCAAGGGCGAACGGTCCTATGTCTACGACCTTCTGCGCGCCGATCCGTGAAACTCTATGGGTGGCGACCTGCTGAAGTCCGTACTCCTCCACGACGTGACGTAATGTTTCGGTGGCGGACCTGCTGTATCCGGGCCGCCGGGGTGAAGAGGTTGATCAGGTTGCCGTCGGGATCTCGAAACAGCACGATTTCGGCGAAATCCGGTGTAGCCCAGTTGGCTTCGACGCCGGTCACGTGCTGATAGAAGCTGACCAGTCGTTGGATGTCGTCAGTGATCACACGGATCGAGACGAGCTTCACTGTGTGCTCCTGCTGACGGATGCCACTGACCGACGACGAGGCGGTGGCCGTGTTACTCGGGCTCTTCCCCAGCCGCGGCGCCGACCGGCCGCCCGCGCAGCCGACAGCGCGACGGCCAAACTCCGCCCCGTCCTACCCCCACACCTGACGGCCCGGCTGGACGCACTGATCAACACCTTCGGCAAGGTGCCGTCGGGCAACAGTCCTCATCAGGAACTGGTTGCAGACAGGCGAATTTCGGCGCGATCGCTTCGAAGGAGGGGGCGGTGGTCTCCAGCCTGGGCATCCTGACACCCTGGACTCCACACCTGATTTCCGCACGATTCCTTGCAGGACGCAGACTAGTGACCAGACATTGGAAGGGGCAGAGTTGCGCATCGGGGTTTCCGGACCGCATGGAACCGGCAAGACAACCTTGGTCGAAGAGCTCTGTGCGCGACTGGAGCGCGGGCACACAGCAATCCAGGAACCGTACGTACTACTCGAAGAGGAAGGATACGAATTCGCGTATCCGCCCGTGGCCGCGGACTATTGGGCACAGTTGCGCTACGCGATGCGCCTACTCGGCGATCCCGCACCCGCTGCGGTATACGACAGGACACCGCTCGACTTCCTCGCATATCTGGCAGCCATCGGCGTCGATGCGGAAGCCGGGATCGACGAAACCGCCATACGCACCGCACTGGCCTCCCTCGATCTGCTGGTGATTGTTCCCATCACTGCCGAGACCGAACGTGTACTACCCACACCGGAACTGACCGGGCTCCGGCGCAGCGTGAATGATGCTCTGCTGGAACTGGTTTACGTCGACGACATGCAGTTACTCGAAGACGTGCCCATCCTCGAGCTGGCCTGCCCACTTGACCAGCGCGGCCATGCGGTTCTGAACGCACTGACATACTGATCTGCCGATTCTCGTGCGATCGGTGGTGTGAGTTTCAGCTCGTACGCGAAGGCACATCTTCCTCGCGATCCTCTCGAAAACGACCTCTCGACTGCATCAGTTCGAGCGCCGCAGCCGCGACCGGCTTGATACGCCTCGGCCACCCCGAAGCGACGAACTCCTCATCGGACGAAATCCGAGGTGTCGCAGCACAGGCATCAAGGAGTGCTCGCTGCACCTTGTCGAGCGCGGTCACCTCTGCTGGCGTGAACGTCGACCATTCGCGCCATCGCCAGGCTCCGTCGTCGTCGATCGTGTCGAAGAACTCGTTGATGTGGTCCCCGTACCCCCATCTACGAACACCCTCGTCCCCCTCGACGAGTGTCTCCAGTGCCTCTATCGCGCGGTTTCGCAGTCGCTGCTCGACAACCCGCTCGCTCGGCCGGTCCTGGTCGCCCACGCTCGTGATGCTACCGGCCCGACGCACTCTCAAGCCGCGACCCGCGCGACCCCGACGTCCGCACTCACCTACCGATGAGCGTCCGGCTGGGCGGCGTCGCAGAGGGCCTCCACCTTTGCAGGATGGGCGAGCGCTGGATACATTGACGCCGTGATTCTTTCAACTGGGAAGGGCGTCGTGCGCCTCAGTCGGTGATCCCCCGCAGGGCCCAGGCCCCCGACGCGCGCCGCCGTGCGGGTGCTGGGTCGATCACCCGAGATCGGAAGCGCTTGCAGCGCAACCGATTGACAGCTATCAGTGAGATCGGGTTCGACTATCGGCCAGGACCCCCCGGACCCACCGACGTCCCCCAGATCATGCCCCGCATCGATACCATCCCTCTGACCGATCTCATCGACACCTTCGAAATCAGCGCCGACCTGGAGCCCGTGGGCGGCCGTTACGGTGGCCTCGTCCCCCTGTTCGTCCGGTTCGAGTCAGCGGAGGAGCATTTTCACGGTTCCTCTCCCCTCGCCATGAGACAGAAGACTCCTGTACTTGCTTGCAGTTGCGGGGATTTCGGCTGCTGGCCGCTGCTGGCGCGCATAACCTCGACCGGCGACCTTGTCGTATGGGACCACTTCGAACAGCCGTATCGCACCACTCGTGACTGCGCCGCATTCGGCCCATTTCTGTTCGACCGCAATCAGTACGACAAAGCTGTCCAGAGCCTCGACGCCGCAATCGCCGCCCCTGTTCCAACGTCTCGATGACCTCGGAATGAGTCATCGCAGGAGCAACTCTCGAAACGTCGACCAGGAGAGTGCACTTCGTCAATCCTCGCAACCATCAGACGGTGAATTCGGAGAGCGTGATGGTCGGACGGCTGTTCGGGTTTGCCAGGCGGGTGCTCATCCTGCTTGCCTGGCGGTCCCACCACCTCCGCGCCGCCGAGCCCTATCAGGGTCGATATGGAGCCGAATACCCTTGTACACCCACGTATTTGGCGAATCATCGTCGTCGGCCGGGTCGCCGGAGTCCGCGGGATCCGGCAGTTCCGCGATCTCCTCGATGACGATCTGCGCTCGCGCCGCACCGGGATCGAACATCTCCTGAAATGGCCCGACGAACGACCCTCCCAAGCCGCGGTGCTTCGCCCGAACAGCCGCCCACCCCAACAGCGCCACCGGACCGACGGTGACGATCAGCAGTAGCAAGTCCCCACCCATGCTTACGAGCGTACCGATGAGATCGTTCACTCCACTCAGGACGCAATTCGGTGCCCGCGGTTGCCCTGCCGGCCCGTGGACCCGTCGCGACCGTTCGATCTGGAGACAGATCATCGATTGCCGACCTCGCAACACTTGTCCCGGCGTTAGCACTTCCGCCCGAGCTGATCTGACGACAGGAGCGGCTGAGCGAACACAGAAGTCTGCTCGTCCAGCAGGCGGCGGATCTCATCGTCCGGGTACGGGGTGCTCCGGCTCGTCTGCTGGAACGCAAGCATGAACGCGGACATCGCCGCAGCGACCGGCGCCTGCCGGATGAGAACCGCGGCGGCCCCCTCGGATATACCCTCCGGCGGCGCACCCGCCGCGATGGCGCGCACCATCTCGATGCGTTCGGCCCGGTCGTCCCGCCGGAGCCCGTACAGAGCGGTGAGTAGCCAGTTCACCAAATAGGTTGCGGTGAAGCCGCGGTCATAGCTCTGGTTCCGGTCGAAGAACGCGGCTTCCTGCGGTGAGAGGTCGAACCCGGAGGAGAGCGCGAGGCCGTAATCTGCGAAGTAGAGGCGTCGACCGTCGGTCAGGATGTTCTGGAAGTGCGCGTCGAGATGCAGGAGCCCCCGACCGTTCATGAAGGCGGTGGCGGCGGCCAACTCCCGCTCCACCATGGCGCAGGCCCGGTCAGTGGCCTCATCGCCCGCCTCGATCTGGGCATTCAGCCACTCGTGCAGGGTCTGCGGAATGTACTCCAGGAACAGCGCGATACTCGCCGAAGAGTCCCGAACGGCCTCGATCCGATGGCGTATCCGGGGTCGTCATCCCAGTAGGCGACGGCGCGATCGATGTCGGCGAGCTCGTCCGACAGCGGCGTCGTGTCCGGCAGCACCCGCCAGTGGTACATCAGCGGGAACCCCTCGCGTTCGGCAGCGAGCACCCAGTTCGTCGTCATGGTGTGCACGGCGAGCTCGCGCCAAGCTCCGAAGCCCGCCCCACCGAGGAGGCCGACACCGTAGTGGTAGAACTGCGGCACATCGAACAGGTTCGCCGTCGACCGGACGTTCTCCGGCTGCCGTTCCAGATCGGTGAGGGGCACTCGCTTCACGAAAACCGAAGCTCCGGCGATCTCCAGCAGCGCTGACTTCCCGCCGATACCGGAACCGATCGGCACGGCCGCATCCACGAGCTCGCCCAACGCATGATCGCTGTGCAGTGCCAGTGCAGTAGAGACGGCGCCGTGGACGCGCAGGCGCTCCGCGCGCGACATGTCAAGGGGCGTCGCAGCATCGCGGGACTCTCGGCCACGTATCACCACGTCCGCCCCTCCCCCAGCCGCACTTGCGATTCCGCGGCAATCAACAGTCAGCCTATCGCGGTCTCAACCTGTCGAACTCTGAGCAGGGTGGTATCGCTGTTTCCCGATCCGCGGTCCTGGGTGCGGCCTCTCGGCGTCGGAAAGCCGGCGCTTCTCATGTCACCTTGATGACGACCTTGCCCGAGATGTGGCCGTTCTCGACGGCGGCGAGGGCGGCCGGGGCGTCGGCGAGCGGATGGACCGCGGTGATCACGGGTGCGAGGACTCCGTCGAGGGCCAGCTGGGCGGAGCGCTCCAGATTCTCTCGGTCCAGGCGACGCTCGATGAAACGCCCACCGAGGTCGGGCACAGACATATCACCCACCGCGATGACGTTGCGAGGATCGCGGGCCAGTGGCGCGACCGCCCGTAGCGAGGTACCTCCGACCAGATCGACGATCCCGTCGAAGCCGTCCGTAACCAGCTCACGCGCCGCCGCGACGACGTTCTCGGCGGCATAGTCGATGAACCGCACTCCGATGGCTTCAGCGTGCTCG
Organism: Nocardia sp. NPDC055050; assembly: GCF_053608345.1. Taxonomy (NCBI): domain Bacteria; kingdom Bacillati; phylum Actinomycetota; class Actinomycetes; order Mycobacteriales; family Nocardiaceae; genus Nocardia; species Nocardia sp. NPDC055050. Next base: position 34,389 of record NZ_JBSGVG010000014.1, on the reverse strand, counting down.
CGCTTGGCAGTACTGCCGGTGCCGAGCACACGCAGCCCGCGCCCGATGGCCAGCCGGGCGACGGCGAGGCCGACCCCACCGCCGACGCCGTTGACCAGGACCGTAGCACCGGCCGGAAGGTCGAGCTGGTCGAGCGCATCCACCGCGGTCGTCCCGGCCACCGGCAGCGTTGCCGCCACAGTCGCGGACAGGCCCGCCGGGATGCGCGCGGTGTTCGGCGCGGACAGCACCGTCGTCTCGGCGTAGGTACCACCACCGGTGAGTGCGAAGCCGAAGACCGGATCACCCACCTCGAGCCCTTCGACATCCTCACCCCAGGCGAGAACGATTCCGGCTGCCTCCATGCCCAGCACGCGGGGAAATGGACGCCCGCCGTCGAGCCCAGGGACCAGACCCGAGCGCACAAGGTGGTCAAGGGGATTCACGCCGGCGACGTCGACCCGGATCAGCACCTCGCCGCGACCGGGAACGGGATCGAGACGATCGAAGAACTCCTGCACCTCGGGTCCGCCATACCTGCCGAAACCCCACGCCTGCCCCATTTTCCGCCGCCTCTCGAATGACCGGCCCAAATGATTCCGGGCTCTGTAGCCATCCTCACCCCTCACACCGATGTAAGAGGCAACCGATCGAGGTGCAGGTCACAGCATCAGGCCGACCGCGCCACCGGTTCGGCGGCCACCGACAGCTCCGCCCGGTGCCGGCTGTTGACCCTGATCAGCGCGTCGAGCGCATCTCGGTTCTCGGTCAGGTGCGCGATCTCGGCGTCGATCCGGTCGCGCTCGCGCGTCATCGTCGCGAACGTCTCCTCGGCGACACCCAGGTCACCGGGAATGTCCACACACGGCAGCACGGTCGCGATCACCCGGCTGGACATACCCGCGGCGAACAGCTGCCGGATGAGCGACACACGCTGGACCTCCGCATCGGAATAGTGGCGCTGCCCGGCGCCGGAGCGTGAGCTGGTCAGCAGACCCTGCGCTTCGTAGTACCGCAGTGAGCGCGGACTCACGCCCGTGCGCTTGGACAGCTCGCCGATCCGCATCCTGCGAGGCTACGCCGATGTGCTCCCAGCCCGGAGAGCCTCCGATGTGGTCAGCTGGGGCCGCGCCCAAGCGACGATTCGAGAAGGAAGTTCAGCAGTCGGCCGGTTTCGGCATGTTCGGCGAGCAGCCTGCTTGTGCGAGGACTGCGGTTCAGCCTGTCACCGCAGGAATCCGGGCCGTGGTGAGCCCGACGCGCATCGCGATTATCTCGGCAGTGGCGTCGGCGTGGTCGGTGTGCGCTTCGACGCGACGTTCATGGTCTGCGAGTAGCGCGAACCCGGCGTGACCAACCACTACGTCCAGGACCTGAACCCGCAGCCGGTATCGCACAAGGACTCGCCGCGCAATACGCTGGATTCTCGAAACCCTCGGCATGGCCACATGACATTCACAACGCACGCACCGATGAGTCTGCGCAGATCGCGGCGTCTGCACTACAGAACGACGAAGCGGCTCCGCGCGCCCGTTTCGCCGCACACCGTGAGGTGCGCATCGCACCCGTAGGCGACTGAGTGTTGGAGGTACCTCGTGTCGGATGCCCTGGCCCGTGACACCCTGTGGGCGATGGCCCACGCCGAGCGTGCCGCCCTGGCCGACGATCTCGCCGGCTTGGACGACCAGCAGTGGGGACGGCCCTCGCTGTGTGGGGACTGGGTGGTCGAGGAGGTCGTCGCGCACCTCACCGCAGCGGCGAGCATCGGACGGCTGCGCTGGCTGTCCAGCGTCCTGGGTGCCCGGTTCGACTTCGACAAGCACAACAACCGGCGTCTCGCCGAGCACCGTGGGAGTACTCCCGCCGAAACCCTCGAACGGTTCCGGGCGGTCGTCACCAGCACCCTTGCGGCTCCCGGACCCACGGCGGCCTGGCTCGGTGAAGTCGTTGTCCACGCACAAGACATCCGGCGTCCCCTCGGACTATCGCGCACACCGTCGACGGAAGCCGCTACCGAAGTCGCGCGTTTCTACGCCGGACGTGACTTCACGGTCACCAGCCGCAGCAATACCGACGGCCTGCGATTGGAGGCGACCGACGGACCTTTTGCTGCCGGGTCCGGCCCTGTCGTCAGCGGGACCACGATCGCGCTGACCATGGCGATGGCCGGCAGATCTGCGTACTGCGATGACCTTGCCGGACCCGGCGTGCCGATACTGCGCGACCGTGTGACCGCTCGATCCGGCACTCGCAGCGGATGATCCCGTCCCCCTCCGCCGAGGCCGCACCTGTCACGACCGTGCGGTGAACAGCGATCCGGGGAAGGGCCCGGACCGCCCGGACGCACCGTGGGCCTGTCACCAAGGCACTGTTCCGGCATCGTCGAAGAATCCGCCGGTCGGTCCGTCGTCGGGCAAAGTCGCGAGGTGAATCGCGATCGCCGCCCCCTGTGCCGGAGTGCGGACGCCTCGCAAACCGTTGAGATCGGTGGCGGTGAAACCTGGGCAGCCGGAGTTGATCAGGATGTTGGTGTCGCCCAGTTCCTTGACGTATTGGATGGTGACGGCGTTGAGGAAGGTCTTCGACGCCGAGTAGGCAGTGGGAACCGGGCCTGTGTCGAGGCCGGGAGCGGTCTGCAGGGCGAGCGAGCCCACGCTGCTGGACATGTTGACGATTCGCGGTGCTGCCGAGCGGCGCAGCATGGGCAGCATCGCGTTGGTGACCCGGATGACGCCGATCACGTTGGTTTCCACGACAGCGCGCACGGTCGCGGGATCGACCGTGGTGGGCGTCTGTGGCACGCTGCCGGTGATCGCGGCATTGTTGACCAGGACGTCGAGCCCTCCCGCATGATCGGCGATCAGCTCGGCCGCGGCGGCGACACTCGCGTCGTCGTCCACATCGAGCGGCACGCCGAACGCCTCGATTCCGGCCGCGCGCAGCTTCTCCACCGCGGTGTCGCGGCGTTGTCGATCCCTCGCGCCCACACCGATTCGCCAGTCGAGGGCGCCCAGGCCCGCCGCGATCTCGAATCCGATTCCTTTGTTCGCGCCGGTCACCAGTGCGATTGTCCGTTCATTCATGCCGTTGACAATGCTGCGGACACGGGTCGGACGTCCAAGACCGATCGGGTGTGCGTCGATACCGCGCGGGTATTGGTCGTGGTGAGTGCCGGATACGATGGCCCGGTGGAGACGCGGGAGTTGCGATACTTCGTCGCCGTCGCCGAGGAGTTGCACTTCGGGCGGGCGGCGCAACGGCTCACGATGGCGCAACCACCGCTGTCGCGGGCGATCCAGCAACTGGAACGCCGGCTCGGAGTCGTTCTGCTGCACCGCACTACGCGCGCGATCACGTTGACCCCGGCCGGAGCGGTGCTGCTGCGGGAGGCCCGGCTGGCGATCGAAGCGGTCGAAGCTGCCGAGCGCCGCACTCGCCGCGCCGCAGCCGACCGGCCCGGTGTGGTGCTGGCGACCAAGGCAGGAGCGTCCAGCGAACTGTTGTCGAAGCTGCTGGACGCCTACGCCGCCGACCCCTGCGCTGTCGCAGTCGAGGTGGTGCTGTGCGGGCCCGGCGAACCGGAAAGCCTGCTACGCAACGGGAGTGCCGACGTCGCTCTGCTCCACCGGCCCTACGACACGACGGCCGGATTCGATACCGAGGACTTGCACACCGAACAGCAGATCGTGGTCCTGCCCGCGGGACACCCCCTCGCCGACCGAACTCACCTGTCGATGGCCGAGGTCAACGCCCTGAGGGACCTGCCCCTACCGCGATGGCCTCGACCCGACGGAAGCTATCCGGACGGCCCCGGCCCACAGGTTCGCGACCGTACCCAGTTGACCCAGCTGATCACGCTCGGCCGGGCCTGCGCGGTCATGCCCGAGTCGCTCCGAACCCAGCTACGCCACGAGCACGCCATCGTGCCGGTGCCGGACGCACCGGCCGTCACCACCGTCATCGCCTGGCCACCACACAGCAGATCACAAGCCATCGCCGACCTCGTCCGCACGGCGACAAGCCTCTAGGCGATGGCATCCGCAAATGCCGCATACCGCGCAGTCAGGAACGTCCGCATCTGCCGAAACAGCTGGTCGCACTGGTCCCGGAAGACACTGAGATGCTCGGTGGCCTCGAGTTGGGCGGGATCCCACTCGTCACCATGCTGAGCCAGTTGACCGGACTGCCCTCGCTGTTCATCCGAAAGGCAGCGAAACCCTATGGCACACAACAGCTTGCCGAAGGCGGCGACGTGCGGGACCGCCGCATCGTGCTGATCGAGGATGTCATCACTACCGGTGGAGCGGTCGTCGCCGCGACCGAGCAGTTGCGATCGCGGGGGGCGATCGTCGACACGGTCATCTGTGCGATCGACCGCTCGAACCCGGATATCAACCAGCTCCCGTCGGTGCAGGTGGCCGTGCGCCCCGTACTGACCAAACAAATTCTCGACACCGTGCATCAGCAGTAGGAGCAACCTGATTCGCGTCAGCGGGTGATCGTGCTGGCCGATTCGGTGAGCATGCTGCTCAGCCACTGCTGGGCTTCGCGGTGGTCAGGGGCCAGATGCTCGGCTAGTTTCGCTTCGCTCGGAGACAGGTCGGGCGCCCAGCTCGGGATCGCCAGCACCCGCATCCCTGCCGCATGCGCTGACCGAATCCCTGCCACCGAATCCTCCACTGCTATACAAGCATTCGGGTCGACTGCGAGCAGGGCCGCGGCATGCAACCAGGGCTGCGGGTGAGGCTTGGTTTGCGCCTGGTCCTCACGAGCGACCACGACCTGCAAGGAGCGGCGCAGCCCGAAATGATCGAGGGTGGCAGCGACAAACCGGCGTGGAGAAGCCGACACCACACCGGTCACCGCCCGGCTCGTGACCGCCCTCAGCAGCGCGTCCACCCCCGGGAGCAACTCGATGTGACCGGCCTCGAGCTGCTCGATCATCGCCCTCACGCAATCGGCGATGACCTGATCGACGGAATGGATACCACACACCCGGGCCAGATACTGGGCCCAGTCACCGTGGCCATGCGTCCTGTGTCGGTCGACATCGGTCCAGATATGGCCATGGCCGGCGGCGTATTGCGCCCAGCAGCGGTCCCAGGGCACCATGGTCGCGGCGAGAGTCCCGTCCAGATCGAACAGGACGGCCTCGACGTACTCGCTCATGAGGGAACGGGCGCCGTGGTTCCGGTGGCGGCGATGAGCTGATCGATCGAAATCAGCTTCAGCTCATGGGAATCGGCGAAGGCACGCAATGCGGGCAACCGCATCACCGCCCCGTCGTCGTGACAGACCTCGCTGATCGCCGCCACCGGGGACAGGCCGGCCAGCCGCATCAATTCCATTCCGGCTTCGGTGTGACCTTGACGCGCCGCGAGCCCGTCAGGATGTGCTCGTAATGGGAATACGTGGCCCGGCCGTTGAAGGTCTTCCGGCCGGGTAGCCGGGTCCGCCAGTGCGCGCAGGGTAGCGGCTCGGTCGGCCGCGCAGATGCCGGACACCACGCCCGCTACCGCATCGACGGTCACGGTGAACGCGGCCTGCTTGCAGTCCTGATTCATTGCGGTCATCGGCGGCAACCCGAGCAGCTCGGCCCGCTCGACCGACATCGGCGCACACACCACTCCTCCGGTGTAGCGAATGAAGAACCCGAGCGTTTCAGGCGTGGCCAGTTCGGCGGCCATGATCAAGTCGCCCTCGTTCTCGCGGTGCTCGTCGTCGACCACGATCACTGGCCGGCCGGCGGTGATTTCGCTGATCGCATCATCGAGTTCATCGAAGAGATTCGCTCGGTCGTGTGTGCTCGCTGCAACGGTCATCATTGGCCTTCCTGTCCAGGTCATGGGAGTGAAATCACGCACTCAACACAGCAGGCAAGAATGAAAACCAAGATCATTGTGATCGTACGCCCCGGGGCTTGTGCACGCAGCCCCTATCAACCGCACGAAGCATCCGCTCGGCCGCATACTGCTGTTCCGGGCCTGACCTCGCGGAATATTTCGTTTGTTGTGCCGCCGCCGAGGAATGCCGTCGGCTAGTCGTCGGGGGACGCGCGGCGGTTGCGTTTGGTGACACCGCGCCGCTTCTTCGCGGAGATGCGTCGTTCCTTCGCTCCGCGCGAGGGCTTGGTGGCGCGGCGAACGGGTGGCGGGGCGGCAGCGGCATCGCGGAGTAGCGAGGTCAGGCGTTCGCGGGCGGCCGCGCGGTTCTGCAGTTGTGCGCGCTGCTCCGATGCGGCGATCGTGAGGACACCGTTGACCAGGCGGGTGGCCAGGCGGTCGAGCATCCGGGTGCGCAGCCACTCCGGCACCGAGGGTGAGTTGGCGAGGTCGAAGGACAGCTCTACCCGGCTGTCGGTGGTGTTGACGTGTTGCCCTCCCGGGCCGGACGACCGTGAGAACCGCTCGCGCAACTCGGACGCGGGTATCACCAGCCCCCGAGTCACGGTCAGGTCCTCTGCCATGATCCGACGCCACTCTCTCCGATCGAACAGCCACCTCGGCCGGGTCGGCCCAGGTCCGACTGGACAGTGACCTTGTCGTTCACGATAGCGATGACCTTGTCGGCGGGAAACAACCAGGCCGTCCCTTCGCACGCCAGGACAGTAGCGTGCAAGGGCGGCGCAAGGGTCCGCTGTCAGAGTCGATGACATGACGTGGCACAGCGGCCGACGAGCCGAGGGAAAGAACATTCTGGTGACCGGTGCCAACGCGGGCATCGGATACTTCACCGCCGAGCAGCTCGCGGCCAACGGTGCCACGGTGGTGCTGGGCTGCCGCGACACCACCAAGGGCGACCTCGCGGTACGCGCGATCCGGGCACGGGTTCCCGATGCTCGACTGCGGTGCGTGCGTCTGGATCTCTCGGATCTGTCCGCACTGTCGGTGACGGTGGGCGCCCTCGATGTCGACAGTCTGGACGCGATCGTGCTCAATGCGGGAATCCTGCTGTCCGGTCCCGATCGTCGCATGAGTGCTCACGGACACGAATTGATGTTCGCGACAAACCATCTCGGGCACTTCGCACTGGTCGCACATCTGGCACCACTATTGGCCGCGACAGCGAACAGCCGGGTGATCACGGTGGGCAGCTTCGCCGCGCGGTCGGAGCGACTCGATCTCGGTGATCTGCAATCCGAGCACGACTATCGGCCCAAGCGCACCTACGGGCGATCTAAGCTGGCCCAAATGCTGTTCGGTTTCGAACTGGATCGTCGTCTGCGCGCGCATGCTGCCGACATCGCCAGCATTGTCGTCCACCCCGGCGGTGCCTTGGACTCACTGACGCCGTCTCGGCCACCGCTGTTCGTTCGCACCACCGCCCAGCGCCTGCGCGGACTACCCGCGGGTGTTGCGCTACACGGTAAACACGCGGCGGCCGCCACCATTGTCCGAGCCGTTCTCGACAGCGAGATAGACGGCGGGCAACTCTGGGGGCCAAGGGTGTTCGGTCTTCGAGGGCAACCGCATCGCGAAACGCCCCACGCGCACATGACCGACCACGACACTGCTGCCGAACTGTGGGCCGCCAGTGCGGCACTCGCTGGCGTCGATCCATTCGTGTGTCCTTCCGCACCGACTCGGCAGTGACCCATTTCGGTTCGGCACCGCGTTCCGCCACACGGAGTGGCGGCGTGCGATCGGGATGACCGCAGGGCAGACTTGGCCGGTCCAGAAGCTTCATCGCCCCCGACACCGAGGCAACGATGACATCGATTCCGGCCGGTATCTCGCTCGACACACTCTCCGAACTGCCCCGATTTCCAGCAGGAACATCGTTCGGCCCCGATATCGACGCCGCCAACGAGATTCTGCTGTCCGCCGCCGATGAGCAGACCAAACGCGCGGCGTTTCTGGACTGGGCGGCCCGGCACCAGCCATGTGTTTTCGGACGGATGGCCACCAAGTCCGGCACACCAGCGCGAGGATTGGCGATGGATCTGTGCTGGGTCGGCGAACAGACGCTCGCGGCCGGGCCGCACGCGATCTCAGCCCGCATCGCCGCAGACCGACGCACCTGGAAGGAGCGGGCCGCGCGCGGAATGAGCAGTGCCTTTCTGGTGATCTTCAACAGCCGGTGTCTGGCTCACGCCCGGCCAGGCCCCACATTCGCCCGTCTGTGCACCGAACTGGCATCGCTGTACCTCACCGAACTGGCACCCGTGCGGCCCGACGTGATCTATACCGAGGCGATCCCGCTGCGCGGTAGCGACGGGGTGCTGCGCCTGTTCAAAGGCAGTGTGCAGCTGTTCCATACCGGTGCCCATCTGCGCCGTCATCACGACCGCCGGATCCCCGGTGGGGTGATGATCTCGGTGAACGGACCGGGACACTACGCCAATTCCCTTGTCACCCAGGGTATATGCGCGGACCTGACCGAATCTGCGCCCATGGTCCGACGTTTGGCCGCACGCTCGATAGGCGCGGGTGGTCTCGGTGACGAGCGCGCGCTGAGCACCACTTGGCACCGCGACCCCGACCCCGCCGCACGCGACACCGCACGCTGGTTCTCCGCCGCCTACCACCTCGACGTTCTGGTCCAATCCGACGTAGTCAGCGATCCCGGGGCGCGAACCGGCCCCTGCCCCGCGCACGAACAATGGTCCTGGCTGCATTTGGACTACATCGACGCCAGCGAAACCTCCCGCACCGACCCCACCCACGGCTGGTTCCACGGCGTCCGCATCCCCGAGGGCGAATTACACCACAACCCTTGGCCCCCAGTCGTTCCCATCGACGCACCCGACTTCAACTACTGACCGCCTCGCCCGAGCCCGAGCGGGCGCAGTCGGTGGACCTCACTCGCTCACCGCACGAACCGACTCGGCCGCCCACTGCCCGTGGTCGGCACAGCCCTACCTCCGAGCATCCGCGTTTCTGCCAGGCTTGCGTCGGGGCATCGGGGGCATCAATCGTGGCACCGGCGGTAGCGGTACAGAACTCGGTGAGGCCCGGAACGCCTCGATCATGAGGGCAGCGAAGCGGCGCGAGGCCGCGATTCGTGCTGCCGATGTGCCCGCATGGATGCCGTTGTTGGCCATGATCATGAGGATGAGGTCGTCCGCCACGATGTCGGGGCGCAGGTGGCCGGTGTTCTTGGCGCGGCGGATCAGTTCGGCGGCGCCGGTGAGCGAGGAGTTGCGGATCGCGGCGAAGTCCAGCGCGTGCGGGTAGGCGGACATGAAGGCTGCGGCGAATCCATGGTCGCGGGCTTGCAGCTCGCAGAGCTTCTCGACGGTGCGGCAGAAGCCGTGCCAGGGATCAGGGTCGGCGAGCCCTTCGTCCACGAGAGTCCGGCAAGCGAGCATCTGATCGGTGAACGCCTCGGCAACCAGCATCTCCTTGGTCGGGAAATGGCGATAGAGGGTGGCGGGGCCGACCTGGGCGCGCCGGGCGATCTCGCGCATCGGCACATCCAGGCCGTCGATGACGAACACCGCGCGGGCCGCATCGAGAATGCGTTCGCGGTTGTCCCTGGCATCCGAACGCAGGGTGTGAGGCAAACCAGTGGTCACCGCTCTCACTTTAGCTAAACGGACGGGGGCGTCCGTTACGGTCCCACTGGTCAGTTCCCCTCGAACAGAACACGGAGACGCCGATGAAGGCAGTAGTGGTCCAGGCATTCGGAGGTCCAGAGGTCCTCGCGGTGGTCGAACTCCCGCACCCGAATCCGGCCGCCGGAGAGGTGTTGATCACGACCGAGGCGATCGGTGTCGGCGGTGTCGACGCTCTTGTCCGAAGTGGCGCGCTGGCCACCTTCGGGATCACGCCAGGTCACATTCTGGGCCAAGAGGTCGTCGGCACTGTGACCACGGTCGGCGAGGGCGTCGACACAGGGTGGATCGGTCAGCGCGTGTGGGCGTTCACCGGTGAGGGTGGCGGCTATGCCGAGCGCGCCATCGCTTCCGCCGAGACGCTCGTTCCCGTTCCGGAGGCCCTGTCGGCTGTCGACGCGGTGACCCTCGGCAGCTCGGCCATGGTGGCCCACTTCGCTTTGCGCCATGCGCAGTTCACGCGCGGAGAGTCGGTACTGGTGCGTGGCGCGGCGGGCGGTATCGGCGTGGTGGCAGTCCAGCTCGCGGCGCGCGGCGGTGCGGGTGCGGTCGCGGTCACGACTTCCTCGCCTGCGCGCGGCGATCGCTTGCGCGATCTCGGCGCGACACACGTGCTGGACCGCGTCGGCCGGGGTGCGGAGAACGCTCCCACGGGCTACGACGTCATCATCGACATCGCCGCGGGTGCGGATCTACCGTCGTTCCTCACCAAGCTCGAGCCCAACGGCCGGCTGGTGGTCGTCGGTGTTATGGCAGGCATGCCGCCCGCAGACTTCGGCGTGGAGATGATCAAGGCGTTCCGGCGATCGACGTCGTTCGCGACCTTCAGTGCCGATACCGTGCCTATATCCGACCGGCGAGCAGCAACCGCCGAACTATTCGCGGCCGCGGTTCGCGGCGAGCTGAAAGCAGTTGTGCACGAGATACTTTCCCTTGAGCAAGCTGTGCTGGCTCACCGGAGAATGGACGCCGGCGAGGTGTTCGGCAGAATCGTGCTCATTCCATCGGTCACCAAGCGTCGGTGAGATCGCTTGCTGCTCCGAATATCCTGTACGCGGCTAGGCGAACCTCGTAGTGAGCTCGGTCGCGATCTCATAGTGGCGCACGAGGAACGAGCGTTCGTCGAGCTTCTTGCGGCGCAGCCAGCCGGTCACCTCGGCGTTGCACTTGCTGGCGTTGCACGACCCACACGCGGGCACGACGTTGCCGAGCGTGTAGCGGCCACCGCGCGAGAGGGCCTGCACGCAGTCCTTCTGCAGCGAGGTGACGGGAGATTTGCAGTAGGCGCACCCACCCCAGGACGTTTTGAGCGCGTCCCACTGCGCGTCCGTGAGGTCGTGGGAGACGGCCGCCATCCGCTTCTTGCGCTTACGTGCGGCGCGGACCTGTTTGCTACCCCCAGTCGGCACGACGGTCAGGATACGCGTTGCGATGATCAATTGGCCGGAGGCCGGGCCACTGTTTCCGGCACAGTCCGCACCGTGGATACCGGGCCTGGGCCTGTTCCCCTATCCCCTGGGCCGTCGAGGGCTGATATAGCTCAGCACGTGCTTGCCGCCGGCTTCGCGGCGAATCGGTCGGCCAGATAGGTCAGAGCCGTCGGCATTCCCAGCATGGCTTCGGTACCGTGCTCGCCGACGGAATTCTCCAGCAGCTGCACCGGAATCCCAGCGGCGCAGTATTTTCCGGCCAGCGCCCGGGCGGCACCGATCGGCGCGAACTCGTCAGCGACAGCGTGATGGAGCAGCACCGGCACGGCAGGTTCGCCCGGGCGGAACAAGGGGCTGGCTTTCCGCACCACCGTGCTCAGTTCGGCGTTGTTCGTGATCGACCCAGGCCAAGCTTCCAGCGCCGCCGCATCGAGAAACGGGTACGCCAGAGCGGCGTGGGGCACGCAATCGGCCCGGCTCGCGGCCAGCATCCTGCGGCCGGATTCGTTGAGGTACTGAGCCACATCAGCTTCGGGATAGGACCGGTCCAACCCCACCAGGCCGACCACAACCGCGCCACCGGCGATTCCACCGCTGAAGCCGGACATGGTGGCTTCCAGGTCCGCGACGACCCCGCCCAGCACCACACCGGACAATCGCAGTTCCGGGGCGTAGGTGGTGTGCGCTTGCGCGGCGATAGCGGTGGCCTGTGCACCGCCGGAGTATCCCCACATGCCGATCGGCGCCGCGGGGTCGACAGCCGCGGGCGCGAACGCTCTGGCCGCGCGGATACCGTCGAGCACGCCGTGGACATATCCGTCGGCACCGAACAAATCGGAGTCGGGACCCTGATAGTCCGGTACGACCAGAGCCCAACCCTGTTGCAGTGCAAACCGAATCATGCCGGTCTCGGCGTACGCGCCGCTGGGGACGCCGTCGATCCCACCACGCAGCGCATACGAAGGTGCGCATTTCGAGCCGACGCCGTCTTCGGCTACCTGGTACGACAGCAGCGGACGCGGGCCGTCGCCAATCCATTCTCGATGCGGTACAAGGACTGTCGCGATGTAGGCCCGGGGTGCCCCATGATTGTCGATTGTCTTGTACTGCACCTGCCAGGCATCCGCCGGCAGCGGCTGCGAGAACGACTCCGTTTCGATCACCCGCGACGCGAGCACTGTCCCATCGGCCAGGTCGGCGAGACCCACAGGCTGGGCGTAGAACGAATCCTGTTCCGGCAGCGGCACTGCCGTAGCCCAACCCGCGCACGCCGCTACCAGCGCGAAGACCACACCGCCAACCGCCGCCCGCAATGTCGCGATCTGCACTGCCCGCATCGAATACCCCACCCCGAGAACCTGTTCTAGTTTTGCGTTCCCGCGAGAGTAGTGCATTCGACAGGACCTGACACCCGAACCAGCGATCTGGTGACCGGGTAGTCGATGGGGATGCCGCATAGCAATATCCGACAAAGCCACCTACTCGAACAGCGGCACGACATCTGGTGTTCAGGCTGGATAGCGTTGTACCCCAATGGATCTGGACTAGCCGAAGATATTCGAGGCTGCCGGGCAAGCGAATGGGGGCGGGGCCTTGTTTGTCGACAAGCGTGACCGCGTGTCGCTGGTCGAGCCGTCGTACAAGCCCCCCTGGACACGACCCGCCCCTGCGGCAGCTGCCGCCTAGCTCAGGTGAGCCGGGTGTCGGCGAAGACCACCATTGCGTCGCGGTAGTACGTCGCAAGCCCTACAGCGATCCGGTCGAAATTCTCGGCATGGCCCGGATCATCATAGGTACGAGCCAGCGCCTTGAACGCGCGAGCGCCCGGGTCCCAAGTCGCGCGGATGAGCTGGTATGCCGTCTCGATCTCCGCCTGTACGGACGGGTCGCTCACCGCTGTCTCGGATGACATGAATTCGGCCATCCGAATCATCGCTGCGGTCGTATCTCGCTGCATCCGTTCGATGTCCTCGGTACTGAGCGAGTCGATGAACTGTTGCGACCGCTGCCGGGTCTGCTCCTGATCCGGCCAATCGTCGCCTCGTACCGCTTCGTACCGGTTCGGGTCGAAACCTTCGAAAAGGTTTTCCGGCCTGTTGATTTCGGTCACAACAACTGTTCCGTTCTGTATCTCGAGTTCCTCGATGGTGCGGGCAAGCGTGTGTGCTATCCGGGCGAGACGATCACGCTTGTGGGTCACCTTCGCGTGGTGCTCGCGCAGCGCCTGCACGTGATCGGTCTGCCCGTCGAGAATCGCCGCGATGGCATCGAGCGGCATATCCAACTCCCGCAACACGAGAATCTGCTGCAACCGCAGCAGTTGCTCCTGCTCGTAGACTCGGTAGCCATTGCTGCGAATACCAGCAGGCGGCAGCAGCCCTATCTCGTCGTAGTACCGCAGCGTGCGCGGCGTCATGCCAGACATGCGGGCAATTTCGGCAACAGACCAGAACACACCCATCCTCCTACTTGGAACTCGACCGGCCGATCCGGCACCTCGACGCTAAACATGCACGCAACGTGAACCTCAATACCCGCGGCCGAGGTTGAATTCGGTCGGTGGACCGAGTGGTCTCCAGGCGGGTTGGTCGGCGGCGAGGAAGGGTGTCATGAGGCTGAGCAGTTCCTGTGGGCGGTCCAGCGGGATGATGTGACCGCAATCCGGAATGACGTGTCCGGTGAGGTCGGCGGCGATGGGGCGTAGCTGACGCTCCAGCGCGTCGCCGACCGGGTGGGCACCGATCGCCAGAGTGGGTGCGGTGAGCCGGTCGGTCGCCACAGCGTGATCGATCTGGCGAGCGCTGGTCGGCAGTGCGCGGTAGTAGGAGAAGGCGCAGCGCAGGGCGTCATCTCCGGTGTAGGCATCGACGAACGCGTCGCGGATATCTTCCCGCACGCCCCGGCCTCGGGTGCCGGTGGTGAGGAACCACTCAATATACCGCGCCTCGTGGCCGAGCAGGACCGTTTCGGCGAGACCGGGGACGGCATGGAATCCGAACCACCACGGCGGACCCGCGACGAGGAAGTCCTCGGCGCCGGGGAGCCTGCCCAGCAGTGCTTCCATGACCACCAGCCGCCGTACCCGGTCGGGGTACCGCAGGGCGAGCAGGACCGCGACCGGGGTGCCTGCGTCGATCGCGACCACGGCCGCGGTGGGTTCGCCGAGGGCATCGAGGATCCCGGCGATATCGGCGGCCAGCGTGCCTGCGTCGTAGCCGTCCGACGCACGGCTGGTGGCGCCGAACCCGCGTAGGTCCGGGGCAACCACCCGGTACTGCGCGGACAACGGGCCGATGATCTCGCTCCACAATCGCCAGGTGTGCGGAAAGCCGTGCAGCAGAACGACTGCGGGCCCGGAGCCCGCAAGGGCGACATTGGCGCGGATGCCGTTGGTCTCGATCTGGCGCAGCTCGATAGGCGCGGCATGGAGCGGCGGCGTGCGGGACATGGGACCTCCGATTAGTAACTATTAGTTACCATGGAACGATAGGTAATCTCAGGTAGGCTGCCAAGACGGCACGTCTACTACAGGTGGTGAGGTCCAGGTGACTACTCGATCAGCGCAGGTGAAGGCACCGGATCGCGGCGATCTGTTCGATGCGCAATGCCCGACACGTCAGTTGCTGGACCGCATCGGCACAAAATGGACGTCGATGGCGGTCAAGGTCCTCGCGCAGGCCGCCCCGGATGAAGTGCGGTTCGCCGAGCTGCGGCGGCGAATGCCCGGTGTATCCCAGAAGATGCTGTCGGTGACCCTGCACAACCTGACCCGGGACGGTCTCGTTACCCGCCGAGTGGAACCGACGGTGCCACCACGCGTGCACTATGGGCTCACCGAACTGGGCTTGTCCCTGGAGGTCCCCTTGGCGGCACTGCGCACTTGGGCAGAGAATCATATGGCCGAGATCGACCGCGTCGGCGCCGTCTATGACGCACACGCCGACCCGACCACCGAATAGCTTCCCCAGCGGGCGCCTTCGCAGATCGGTCGGGCAACACACCCTCGGGCTCGGCATATATCGCTTGCGGCGAGCGCTGGAGGTACCGCACAATGGGCGGCCGAGGCCAGGACCTGCGGAAATCCGGGATCAGCGCGCTGCCTGCATGCGCGGTGGCGGGGATGCGGCGACGAGATCGGCGAGAATTCGGGCGAATGGGTGGTTCATGTTCGATGTGATCATTGCCGGCTGTGGGCCGACCGGTGCGATGCTGGCCGCTGAGCTGCGGTTGCACGATGTGCGGGTTCTCGTACTGGAGAAGGAACCCGAGTCCGTGTCGTCGTTCGTCCGGGTGGTCAGTCTGCATATGCGCAGCCTGGAGCTGATGGCGATGCGCGGGCTGCTGGATCGCCTCCTCGAACGCGGACGGCAGCGTCCGGTCGGCGGGGTTTTCGCCGCCATCGCCACACCGACGCCCGAGGGACTGGATTCCGCGTACGCCTATCAGCTGGGCATTCCGCAGCCGATCATCGATCACCTGTTCGAAGACCATGCGATCGAGCTGGGTGCGCAGGTCCGAAGTGGTTGCGCGGTGGTCGGTTTCGAGCAGGACGACGAGGACGTAACTGTCGAACTGGCCGACGGTGAGCAGGTGCGGTCGCGGTATCTCGTGGGCTGTGACGGTGCGCGCAGTACGGTACGCAAACTGCTCGGTGTCGATTTCCCCGGTGAGCCCGCGCGGACCGAGACGTTGATGGGCGAGATGGAAGTGGGTGCCTCGCAGGAAGAGATCGTCGCCAAGGTGACCGAAATCCGCGCGACCCATGCGGTATTCAGTCTCAGGCCCTTCGGGGAGGGCATCTACAGCGTCGTTGTTCCCGCCGCGGGGGTGCGCGAGGATCGCACGGAACCGCCCACGCTCGCGGATTTCCAACAGCAGTTGCGCGCGATCGCCGGAACCGATTTCGGCGTGCACTCCCCGCGCTGGCTGTCTCGTTTCGGCGATGCCACCCGGTTGGTCGAGCGCTATCGGGTCGGTCGGGTGCTGTTGGCGGGCGATGCGGCGCACATCCACCCACCCGCCGGCGGTCAGGGGCTGAATCTGGGCGTTCAGGACGCCGTCAACCTCGGCTGGAAATTGGCCGGGCAGATCCACGGCTGGGCGCCGGAAACCCTGCTGGACACTTATCATTCCGAACGTCATCCGGTCGCCGCGGACGTGCTGGACAACACCCGCGCCCAGGTCGAACTGGCGTCCACCGAGCCGGGCCCACAGGCCGTCCGCAGGCTGCTGACCGAACTGATGGGCTTCGACGAGGTGAACCGCTACCTGATCGAGAAGATCACCGCGACCGCCATCCGGTACGACTTCGGCCCAGGCCCCGATCTACTCGGCCGCCGCCTGCCCGACCTCGACCTGAAACAGGGCCACCTCTACGACCGACTACGTCAGGGCCGCGGTCTGGTCTTGGACCGCACCGAACGCCTGACCGTCGACGGCTGGTCCGACCGGGTCGACATCATCGCGGATCCCACTGCGGAACTGGATGTTCCAGCGCTGCTGCTACGCCCCGACGGCCACGTCGCCTGGATCGGAGAGCACCAGCAGGACCTGAACGCCTGCCTCTCCCGCTGGTTCGGCAAGCCCGCACATGCGTCTCGATGACGTCCGCGCCATCCACACCAGTGGAGCCGGCTACTGCTTCGGGCCGGGCTGATCCCGTACGGCACCGTTCGGCCACACCACATCGACCGGAATGCCCCGCGCACGCGCCAGCGCGACCACGGTCCCGGTACCGGCACGCTCGCCGGCCTTCCCGTCCCACACCGCGATCATCCGATCGGCCTCGCTGACCAGGACCTCGTTGGCGGCTTCATACGCTTCGCGGCCCGCGTTGCCGAAGTCCATGACCCGAACCGTCGTGGCCCGCTCGATGAGCCCGTCGAACTGCGCCAGGTGGTCCGGCTTCACTTTCGACTCCCGGTAGTCGCGCGACGGCACCACCACCTCGAGCTGCCCGCCCGCGTCGAGAACCACTTCCGCGAATACGCTGTCCGCGCCGCGGGCAAGGCACGAGATGCCGACCAGACCCGGTGTGTCGGCGATCAGGTCGGCGATGGCCGCACGAACGAGCGGGACCGTTTCGGCCGAGATGTTCGTGTGCCCGGTGACGCTGATTCGCATCACACCATGATGCCGGGGCCGCGATGAACGGGTGGAGCAGGTGGCGCCGAAACGACTCAGCGGCCAGGTTCGTCCGGGCGCGACGGACCGGCGTCACCGCCATCGCTGCGGGTCGGGCCGATCCTGCGCGGCCGCACCATCCGCCGACCGCCGCCGGGGCGGTTTTCCCCGCCGACACGTTTACGGCGCGACGCGTCGAAATCGATGAGATTCGCATCGCGCTCGGCATTCGCGCCCGACTCGGCGCCGGCCTGCGTCACATCGTTGACCGGCAACGATCCTGATTCGCGCTGCAACTCCGCGCGAGTCACCGGGCGGGTGGCCGCCGGATCGTAGGCGCCATCGGGAACCGGAGACCAGCGCGGAGCCGCACCGATATCCTCTTGACGTCGCCGCGGCGGCTTGGGCAGGCGCACGACGTTCGACGGCGCGTCTCCGCCCTGGCGCGGACCCGTCTCGGCAGCCCTCGTCTCTGCCAACTTCTGACGCAGCCGCTCCACCGCATCGAATCGACTGTTGCCGGGTCCGCGCGCGAACCCCGGCCCTGTTTCCTGGTCCGACATCGAACTAACCGCAGACAGGCGCCGCGACACCCGCCCCGAACTTCGGCTTACTTCTAACGCTCACGTCCACATTCTGCCTCACGACCCGCTATCAGTCAGCAGCCCGCTGCGCCTACCACCTGTGGCGACCAGCCCGTGTGCCGGCCGCCGCATGCAAGATCTACGTATTCGGACACACGCAGACGATGCCGCGACCGCCGAAAATCTGCACGACCTCGCCCGTACTGACGTCGCTACTCGTGCGGCTGTGCATCCGAGAGGACCGCATCGATGGCGGATCGCAGGTCGAACACCACCTTGTATCGGCGAACCGACTCCGCTCCGGTCAGCTCGATGTCGCGGCCGGTCGCGCGCCACACGTCACGGATGGAGCCATCATCGCGCACCTCGTAGCCTTCGGATTCCGCCCAGCGATCGACGTCCTGCGCACGACTGGCGAGCGCGTTCGCGACTTCACCTCGACCACGGAACGCCTGGACGTCCTTCCAGGAAACGCTCATCCGTCCTCCTTCGAGTTCAGCTCGGACAACGCGGTCGCGGACCAGTTGTCAAGCGTTGCTGAGGATCTCAGAAATAGAGACCTCCCACTACTGCTCTTGTCTGCAACCTACTCGGATACAGGCGTATGGCCAGCCAGGTCGGGGACCTTCCGCAGGCGCCATCCCGTCAGTGCTCACCGGTCGGGACGGGCAATACTCTCGACGTATTCCGCACCCCAGCGGTTCAGCTCGGACACGAAACCGCGCAGTGCCTGCCCGGTCGGGGTGAGCGAATATTCCACGCGTGGTGGGACTTCGGCAAAAGAATGTCTGTCGACGATGCCGTCTTGTTCCAGCTCGCGGAGCTGACGGGTGAGGACGCGGGGGGTTACCTCGCCGACCTTGCGGCGTAGTTCGCCGTAGCGCAGGGGCCCGTCGAGCAGGTGCTTGACGATGGTCATCTTCCAGGCGCCGCCGAGGACGGCGATGCTCACCTCGACGGGGCAGCTCCGCATCGCTCGGACGATCGGCGCCCGGACTTCCTCCGTGGTTGCCATACGCTCGATGATATCCATTTCGTCCATATGGACAAGATTGTGCATACTGCCGATCCTGACCGTTGGTTGCTAGAAACGAGAGTAAGGACGTCGAGCCAACGCGAAGGATTCCGGTGGGTATTTCCGCAGTCGATATCGAGCAGCACGCGATCCGGCGGGCGCCCCGTTTTCATCCCGCGTGGACGATCGTGGCCGTGGCGGCCCTCGCGCTCGTCGCGGCGGGGAGTTTCGCCACGATCGCGGGGCTGATCACCGAACCGCTGGTCGAGACGAAGGGGTGGAGTCGCACCGGAATCGGCGCCGCGGTGGCGGTGAACATGGTGCTCTACGGGGTGGTCGGGCCGTTCGCCGCGGCCATGATGGACCGCTACGGCATCCGCCGGGTGACGTCGTACGCACTGCTCGCGCTGATCGCGAGTTCGGTCCTCACCGCGATCTGGACTCCGTCGGTCTTCTGGTTCGTGCTGTGGTTCGGTTTCGCCATCGGGGTCGGGACCGGGTCGATCACGACGGTGTTCGCCGCGACCGTGGCGAATCGCTGGTTCTACCGCAAGATCGGTCTTGCTACCGGATTACTTACCGCGGCAAGCGTATTCGGTCAGTTTGCGATGCTGCCCCTGCTGTCTGTGTTGCTCGAGCGAGCCGACTGGCGCGCGCCTGTTCTCGCCTGCGGAGCTGTCGCGACGGCGGCCCTGCTCGGCGTCCTGCTCTTCCTGCGCGAGAGCCCCGCCGCGATCGGCGCGGTCCGCTACGGGGCGAACCCCGACACCGAGCCTGCCGACACCGATCGCCGCGTCAACCCGTTCGCCCGCACGATCACCGCCCTGCTCCGCGCCTCGCGCGACACCCGGTTCTGGGTGCTGGCCTCGATGTTCGCACTGTGCGGGGCGACCACGAACGGCCTGATGTGGAGTCACTTCACCCCTGCCGCACACGATCACGGCATGGCCGCCACGGCCGCGTCGGGCCTGCTGGCGATCATCGGCGTCGCCAACATCCTCGGCACTGTCTCCGCGGGCTGGCTCACCGACCGGATCGAACCGCGACTGCTTCTCGCCGTATTCTTTCTCGGTCGTGGTGTGTCCCTCGCTCTCCTCCCCATCCTGTTCACCAGCGGGTGGTCCCCCGACCTCGTCGTCTTCGCTGTGGTGTTCGGCGTCCTCGACGTCGCGACGGTGCCACCGACACTGACCCTGTGCCGGCACTACTTCGGCCCCGACAGCGCCCTGACGTTCGGCTGGATCAGCGTCTTCCACCAACTCGGCGCGGGCGCGATGGCCCTCACGGGCGGCCTGATCCGCGACCTCAACGGCTCCTACACTCCCCTGTGGATCACCGCCGCCCTCGCCTGTCTCACCGCCGCCGCCCTCGGCACCACCGGCTCCCGAATCAGATGAGCCCGCACCTTGCGCGCTTCCGTTCGGTCAGATGAGCGACTTCTGCCGTTTGATGCGGCTGCGCACGTCGCGCATCATCGCGTTGGTGCCGGCGAACCTGATGAACTTCGGGATGAAGCGGTTGACGAAGCCGACGAACTGGAACAGGTGCTCGAATCTGCGCTGATCCGCGGCGCTCCACTCGATCGCCATCTGCTCGCGGAAATGCTGCGGCAGAAAGCCCGCGGTCAGGAATTGCAGGAGGCTGCCGAACAACACCCGGATGGACCAGTGAATCATCCGCAGGTGCAGCAGATCGTCGATGTAGGCGCGGAATTCGTCATCGCACACCACCTGCTTGCACGCCTCGAGCCAGTACTCGTCGAACTCGGCCCGCGTCTTGGGCCACATGTCGGGGTGTACCTGGAGCGTGGTGCCGAAGGTGTCGGCGCCCTGGTAGAACGCCTCGAGTTCGTCGTCGGTCATCTTGCCGCACAGCAGTTGGTGCGTGTCCTCGAAGCCGATGTAGATCGCCGCGGCCACATACATCTGCAGGTTCCGGTCGAAGGCGTTGTACTTCACCTTCGAATCCGGCCGCGATCTGACCTGGCGGTGCGCGACATTGACCGCTTCGCGCATGGCCGACTTGTCCTCGTCGGTGCCGAGAACGGCCACCGCGAGGTAGGCGGAGGTGGTCCGCAGCCGTTTCCACGGATGCACCATGAGCGCACCGGATTCGACCGGACTCTCCATCACACCCGCCGCGACCCCCTGGTGTGCGAACTGCATCGCCACGTTCGCGGCCGCGCCCGCGAACATCCAGAAGTCCAAGGCATCGGCCAGCTGGGCGGGCCGTTTGCGTGGGGACCGGTGAGTGTCGGGAATATGGAGGCGAACCCGGTCGAGAGTCAGCGCATGCTCCGTCGCGGCGGGTTCCACCGCCGGGGTGGCCGACCGACGCCACGCGGGTCCGGCCCCTTCGTCGACGTAGGAATCACTGTGCGGGTCGACGTAATCGGGGTCGCCAGGCCTGGTTGCCGTGCTCATCGTCATCCTTTCCCAGAGATGTGCCGCGCGACCGAGTAGCCGAGGCGATGCACAGCAGCCCGACGCACCTCGCGAACGCGGTTCGGCGCCAAGGATACCTCAGCACACCCATTATGTTACCGACTATTCCTCGAATGAACAGAGAGGAAAGCGGACCCAAAATAGGGCCTACAAAGGATTGACACCGCAGCTTTGTATAACTAAGTTGATGCGCATTCACCAGCGCTACGGAGCGGGCATGCACTGCGGCGCCAGGTGGACACGACTGCCGCCGATAGGTGGCATTCCGGGAGTTCGCTTCCGGAGCGCAAGGCTCGCGGCGTGGGACGTCCAGGCCCTTTGCCCCCACTGCCGCGAGTCTTGCGCCCCATCCTTCGCACGACGCCGTCGACCGACCGCTCGCCCGTCATCGAGTCGCGGAACCTCGCGAACCGCGGCGGTACCGGCAATCAGTTCGACGCCCCCGCCGACCGCACATCGCGTCCAGCGGGGGCGTTCACCGCGCAGACTCAGAGGCGTTCGATGATCGTAGCGTTGGCCAATCCGCCTGCCTCGCACATGGTCTGGAGACCGTAGCGACCGCCGGTCTGTTCGAGATGGTTGACCATCGTCGCGAGCAAGCGGGTCCCGGAAGCGCCGAGCGGGTGCCCGAGCGCGATCGCGCCGCCACGCGGATTGACCCTGGCCGGGTCGGCGCCGAGCTCGTGTTGCCACACGAGCGGGACTGGTGCGAACGCTTCGTTCACCTCGAAGGCATCGATGTCGTCCACGGTGAGTGAGACCCGGTCGAGCGCCTTGCGCGTCGCGGGAACCACGGCGGTGAGCATGAGCGTCGGATCGTCGCCGACAACGGCGAAGGAGTGGAAGCGGGCGCGGGGGGTCAACCCCAGCTTCGCCGCCATCGCCTCGCTCATGATGAGCGCCGCGGACGCACCGTCGGTGAGCGGCGAGGAGTTGCCAGCGGTCACCGACCAGTTGATCTCCGGAAACCGGTCCAGGAGAGCGGGATCGGTGAAGGCTGGGCGCAGACCCGCCAACCCTTCGACAGTCGTCCCGGTGCGTATCGTCTCGTCGGCGACGAGTTCTCCAGCGGCAACGAGCTCGGCATCGAACCCGCCGGATGCCGCGGTGGCGGCGGCCAGCCGATGCGAGCGGGCCGCGAACTCGTCGAGGACCGCGCGGTCCAGTTTCCAACGGGCCGCGATGATCTCGGCCGCGATCCCCTGCCCGATCAGACCGGCCGGATAGCGAGCGGCGAGCGGGCCACGCAGCGAGTCCTTGCCCTGAATGTTGGAGAACATCGGCGTGCGGCTCATCGACTCGACGCCACAGGCGATCGCCACGTCGTACGCGCCGGCGAGCACACCCTGGGCGGCGAAATGCACGGCTTGCTGACTCGAACCGCACTGTCGGTCAACCGTGGTGGCAGGCACCGATTCCGGGAAGCCCGCCGCCAGCACCGCGGTCCTGCTGATGTTGTTGGCCTGTTCACCGCTCTGGGTGACACAGCCGCCGATCACGTCGTCGACAAGGGCCGGATCGATCCCGGTGCGCGCGACCAACTCTGCCAGCACACCGGCCAGCAGGGTGGCCGGATGCACCGACGACAGTCCTCCGCCGGACTTACCTCGACCCGACGGCGTACGAACCACATCGACGATGACAGCTGACATCTTGAACCTCCTGCACGGTCGCCGAGCACACGACGACATCAATCAAGTAAGTTAACTATCATTCTTACCATGGGCCATCGATAACTAGCCATATAGCCAGTGATTTAGCCTTTGTGTAGCACATATATGTTACTATCCATTCCGCAGCATCACGAGTTGGGGGCATGATGCGCGGGTCGCATCGGCACCGGAACGCACCCCTCAGCGGCGTCCGATGCCGATGCGATGCCCCCTCCGCTCGCAAGGGCCCGCGCCAACCCGCCAGTAGACGACCGGCGAGCAGGATGCCGCGGGCGCAACCTGCGACAGCGCTCGATTCGGTGCCCTATAGGCAATCCCGAATCTATGAGATATGTTACCGGTAATTCTCATCACAGCGATGAGAATGGGTAGTAACTTGATCTTCGGTGGTCGACCTCCCGAGCTCTGGAAGCCTCCACACTTCTTGCATGACTCAGGGGACGGCGATCACCCTTCGGGTCCACCCCCAAAGAACGCTCGACAACAACATCGCACCGCCAACGACGGCGGCCGGCAGGCCTGACGTCGTCCAAGGTCCCGAGGAAGGACACCGGTACCACCATGTTGCGACGGCTGGACAGGTTTCTCAGCTATGAGATGAAGGTGTCCGAATTTCTCGGCACGCTCATCATCATCGGCATCCCGTACGGACTGGTCGGGGTCGTCTGGACACTCACCCACACCAGTCATCTGCGTGACCTCCATGGGGCCGACCTGATCGTCTCGTTCCTCGGATCGATCGTGTGCTGGCCCGTACTCGTCTTCGCGAATGTGACGATGACCTGATGATGGCGCTGGTATGGGTCATCGACATCATCGTGATCATCGTCAAGATCCTCGGCGGGCGGACACAGGTCAATCCTGTTCTCCGAGTAGGCATGTGGATCGCGCTGCTCTGCGTCATCGCCTTGTGTCTGGCGGCCGTCGGCGCACTCGTCGTCCTCCTCGAACACTGGCTGAGCTCGCTCTGAGCAGCCGGGAACACAATCCCCCGCAGCAAGAAAGGATCGGTGCAGCGTGACGCCGCAACCGGCCACCGAACCGTCCGAGATCGGACGGCTCATCGACAGCGCCACCGGGCTCTGGCGACGGCATCCTCAGCAGTCGCTCGAGACTCTCGGCAGGCAGGTCCTCCTCGGTCGGGCAACGATCGCGCAGTTGTTTCTCTCTCTCGTGCAACGGCGCTTTCCGTTCCAGGAGTTCATCAAACAGTGCGCCTTCATGGCCAACGTCTCGGCGTTGCCGACCGTTTTCGTCGCGATTCCGGTCGCGGTGGTCGTCTCGATCCAGGTCGGCGCGCTGGTCAACCAAGTCGGCGCCACCACCTTCATCGGTGCGGTCGCCGGACTCGGCATCATCCGCCAGGGCGCACCGCTGGTCACCTCCCTGATGATCGCGGGCGCGGTCGGCTCGGCCATCTGCGCCGATCTGGGCTCCCGCACGATCAGGGAGGAGATCGACGCGATGAAGGTGATGGGCGTCGACCCGGTGCGCCGGCTGGTCGCCCCGCGACTGGCCGCCGCGGTACTGGTGAGCATGCTGCTGTGCGGGTTCATCGTGTTCGTCGGCTTCGCCACCGCCTACTTGTTCAATGTCTATGCCCAGCAGGGCACGCCGGGATCGTTCATCAGCTCGTTCGCCTCGTTCGCGGTGGCGAACGACCTGATGGTCGCGCTGTTCAAGGCGGCGATCTTCGGTGCGCTCACCGCGATCATCGCCTGCGATATCGGACTACACACCAAGGGCGGTCCCGGTGGTGTCGCGAACTCGGTGAACTCGGCGGTGGTCACCTCCGCCCTGATGCTGTTCGCCACCAACATCATCGTTACCCAGCTGTACAACAGCTTCTTCCCCGCGAAGGTGGTGTGAGATGGCCGCCGAGTACGTCCCGCCCGCACTGCGGCCGGTCCGCGCGATCAGCGCGACAGCCAAGATCCCTGTCCAAGCCAATCAGCGCCTCGGCCACCAGGCCATCGTGTTCTTCCAGGCCCTGATCGCCATCCCGTTCACCCTGCGTCACTACCGCAAGGAAGTAGCCCGCTTGGTCGCCGACGTCGGCTGGGGCAACGGCTCGCTCATCGTCGGCGGTGGCACCGTCGGCGTGGTCATCGTGCTGTGCGCGTTCGGCGGCATTACCGTCGGAGTCGAGTCCTACACCGCGTTGAACCTGCTCACCATGGGACCGCTGACCGGGGCCATCTCCGGCTTCGCCACCACCCGTGAGATCGCGCCGATCCTGGGCACGCTGGCCTTCGCCATCCAGTCCGGCTGCCGATTCACCGCGCAGCTCGGCTCGATGCGGATCTCCGAGGAGATCGACGCCCTGGAATCCATCGCGATCCGGCCACTGCCCTATCTGGTGACCACCCGGATGATCGCGGCGACGATCACCATCATTCCCCTCTACACACTCGGCCTCGCAGTCGCCTACATCGCGACAAAACTGTCGGTGCTCTTCCTGGGCGGTACTACCGCGGGCACCTACGACCACTACTTCTTCCAGTTCCTGCTGGGCGGGGACGTGTTCTATTCGATCTTCAAAGTAGTGGTGTTCGTCCTCATCGCGGCGTTCATCCAGTGCTACTACGGCTTTGTCGCCTCCGGGGGCCCCGAAGGCGTCGGGGTCGCGGCGGGCCGGGCCATCAAGATGGTCATCGTCGTCATGGTCTTCACCAATCTGTTTCTCACCCTTGCGATCTGGGGCATCGACCCCGGATTCCGGATCTCGGGATAGGTCGATCGAATGATTCTCGATCTCAGCGGCCGCGGCCCCAAACCCCTGCAGCTCACGCTCGCGGGACTGGCGGTGATCACCGCGTTCGCGGTCGCTCTGTATCTGCTCGCACTGCGCTACAACGGCGAGTTCGAGGACACGGTGGTGGTCGGCGCCGACCTCACCAGCACCGGCGACGGGCTACCCCAGCGTGCCGACGTGAAGTACCGCGGCATGCTGGTCGGCGCGGTCGGCTCGGTGGAGATGGTCGCCAAGGGCGAACGCCAGCACGCCACGCTGGAGCTGAAACCGGGCCTCGCGCAGACGATTCCGAACACGGTCACCGTGCGCGTCGTACCCGACAACATCTTCGGCGTCTCCTCGCTCCAGCTCGTGGACAACGGGGGGACCGC
This sequence comes from Nocardia sp. NPDC055050, assembly GCF_053608345.1. Lineage (NCBI taxonomy): Bacteria > Bacillati > Actinomycetota > Actinomycetes > Mycobacteriales > Nocardiaceae > Nocardia > Nocardia sp. NPDC055050. The sequence goes on along the minus strand of NZ_JBSGVG010000014.1, from coordinate 8,459 downwards.
CGAGGGGCTGCGCGAGGGCGCGACCATCCGCGAGGACACCAGCGCCGCCACGATTGCGCTGCAGTCCACACTCAACACACTGCGCGATGTGCTCGCCACCATCCAGCCCGAGAAGCTCGGCCGGGTGCTGGCCACCCTGTCCGCCGCGCTCGACCCGAGCAGCCGCGTGCCGGGTTCCACGGTGGAGCGCCTGGATACCTGGCTCACCACAGTCCACCAGATCCCCGAAATCGGCCACCTGCTCGGCAATTTCGGTCAGGCGGCAACGGCACTGAGCCAGTCGGCACCGGAGCTGGTCGGCGTGCTGGCCGATTCGGTGACCTCTGCGCGCACGCTCAACGAGCACCGCACCCAGTTGGTGGAGCTGCTCACCCAGGGCAATTCCACCATCGAATCGGTCAACGCCCTGTTCGCCGCGAATCCCGATTCGGGCAAGGAATTGGTCTCCGGCCTGGACCAGCTGCTCGGTGGCATCGCCAAGGATCCCAGCGCGCTCCAGTCGACGGCGGCCAACCTCAACACGTCGTTCCGCAGGTTGCAGCAGGTGTTCAACTTCGGCCCGCGCAAACAGATGACCTGGCGCATGGACGTGACGTTCACACCCTTCCAGCAATACACCGCGAAGGACTGCCCGCACTACGGCGCAATGGCCGGGCCCCGATGCGGCGGACCGTCCGTGCCCGAAGTCGCACCGCCGCAGGAGTATCCGGCACAGATGCTGCCGAAGCGGCTCGAGTCCGCCGGACCGGCACCGGTACTGCCGATTCCCGCGCTGCCGAGCATCACCGTGCCGACGGTGCCCGGCCTGCCGACGATTCCGGGTCTGCCCGCCATTCCGGGTCTGCCCGCCATCCCGGGGATCACCGCGCCCGCCGCATCCCACGATCCCGCGCCCGCCGCCACCCCGGCGGCGCAGCCTCGGCTGAGCGGCGTCGCCGCGGTGTCGGCGCTGGTCGGCGGTACACCGACGTTCAGCCAGCTGCTGCTGCTCGGGTCGATCCTGGGCAACATTCCCATCGTCCCCGACACCGAAGGTGGTGTCCAACAGTGAAATCCACCAAAGCGCTCCTCGGGTTCAGCTTCTTCGCCGTACTGGCGACGTTGCTCACCTACACGATCTGGTCGACCCTGCAACGCAGTGTCCCCGGCAATACGACGAGCTACTCGGCGGTCTTCACCGATGTCCTCGGATTGCGCATCGGCGACGACGTCCGGATGGCGGGTGTGCGGGTCGGCCGGATCGACAAGATCGACTTCACCGATAACTACATCGCCAAGGTCGACTTCCAGATCGAGTCGCGCCAGCACCTGACCGACACCACCAAAGCCCTGGTGCGATACCAGAATCTGATCGGTCAGCGCTACCTGGCGCTGGCGCCCGGCACCGGCGAGGGCACCGTTGTCCCCGCCGGTTCACAGATCCCGCTCGAGCGGACCGAGCCGTCGTTCGATGTCTCGGCGCTGCTGTCCGGATTCGAGCCGCTGTTCAGTGTGCTGCAACCCGACCAGATCAATTCGCTGTCGGAAACCCTCATTCAGGCACTGCAAGGCAACGAGGTGTCGCTGGCCGCGCTGATCACCCAGGCCGCCCAGTTGGCCAGCACGTTCGGTGAACGCGATCAGATCATCGGCGATGTGCTGAGCAATCTCAGCTCGGTGATGGCCGGTCTGGCCAACCGCAGCGATGAGCTGGAGACCCTGATCACCCAGACTCGCAGTTTGATGGAAGGGCTCTACACCGAGGGCGAATCGTTGAAGAGTTCGGTCGAACGGGTGGCGGGAGCGACGAACGGATTGGTCTCGCTCATCGAGCAGGTCAAGCCCGGCTTGGCCGACGCCCAACGCAACGCGACCACAGGCGTGATGATGCTGCTCTACAACGGCGCCGCGCTCGATCGCGCTGCGGTCGAATTCCCGGACTTCCTCAACGGCGTCGCCAGGTTCACCCAATACGGGACCTACGGCAATGCCTACATCTGCCGCCTCGACGTCTCCCTGTGGGGCGTTCTCCTGCCCGAGGGCTTGTTCTCCCAGGTCGGCGGCACCTCACAATCGGAAGTGTGCCGATGATCAAACCACGCGTTCCAGCATTTCTGCGGCACAACCGGCACCTGCGGCTCGGCCTGATCGCGGCCCTCGCGGTGCTGGTGTTGCTCGGCGGTTCGAATCTGCTCAACCAGGTCCAGCTCGGCGACAAGACCGTGCACGCCGAGTTCGCCCAGGCCGCGGGCCTTCGGCCCGGCGCGACGGTCGATGTCTCCGGCATCGAGGTCGGTGAGGTCCAGGCGGTGAAACTGGTCAACGATCGGGTGGAGGTGGCACTGCGGATCCGCAAGGACATCCGCCTCGGCGCCAACGCCCACGCGGCGATCAAGATGTCGACCATCCTCGGCAGGCTGCACATCGTGCTGCGGCCCGGTGACGGAAAAGAGCTGCCCGACAACCGGATCCGGCTCGACAGCACCGAGGTGCCGTACAACTTGAGCAAGGTTATCCAGGACCCGAAGTACACCTCCTCGTTCGAGCGGATCGAACGGATCGACCCGAACAAACTGCGCACCGCGCTCGATGTGTTCAGCGCCCAGCTGGGCGATTCACCCGCCATGGCGGTGCAGGCCCTCGACAGCATCGGCTCACTCGCCCAGGTGATCAACAGCAGGCGCGACGAGGTCGACACACTGCTGAAGAGCATGGATCAGGTCTCGCAACTGGTCTCGGACAACCGCAACAGTGTGTTGGTGCTGCTCACCAGGGGCGAAGCGATCGGGGCGGCGGTGCAGAAGCGTCAGACCCTGCTCACCCAGCTGCTCGACAACGTCGCCGACATGTCGAGGCTGCTGCAGGACATGGGCATCGAGAACAACGGTGAACTCGGACCGCTGATCGCCAACCTCAACACGATGGCCGACGGCCTGACCAAGAACAAGGAGAACCTGGACCGGATCTACGAGTACGCCCCGGTCACGTTGCGCCAGTTCAACAATCTGCTCGGCAACGGTCCCTACGGCGAGATCTGGGCACCGTGGATCCTTCCGGACAACTGGCTGTGCTTCGCACAGGCCGTACAGGGGTGCAACTGATGAGGACCGAACGCACGAGCAAGCTGGCGGCGCTCTGCTTGGCCGCGACCCTCGCCTCGGGCTGCGCCCTGCTGCCCGACAGCCTGACCGGACTGGGTAACCAGGTGCTCGGCGAGCAGAAGCGCATCAGCGCCGACTTCGAGAACGTGGCCGGACTGTATGCGGGCAACGAGGTCTCGGTACTCGGGGTGCCGGTCGGAGTCGTCGATTCGGTGACACCGCGCGGCAGCTACGTCGAGGTGGTGATGTCGGTCGACCGCGACGTGCGCATTCCCGCCGAAGCGATGGCGGCGCTGGTGTCGCCGCAGCTGATCACCAACCGCCATGTCGAGCTCGCTCCGGCCTATACCGGCGCAGGACCCGAGCTGGCCGACGGCGCGCATCTTCCGCTGGAGCGCACCAGGACACCGGTCGAGCTGGACCGGATCCTGGCCAACTTCGATCAGCTGGGCGAGGCGCTCAAGGGCGACAGCCAGAGCGGGCCCATGGCGAGCCGGGTGCTCTTCCCACTGCTCGACGGCAACGGCGACCGGCTGCGCGAAACGCTCGACCAACTGTCGGCGGCCTTCGAGCTGACTTTCGCCAACAAGGATCAGATCGCCAACACCATCATCGAACTCGGTGAGATCACCCAGATCGTCGCCGACAACGATCAGACCGTCCGCGATTTCAGCGGTCGCATCACCGAATTGGTCGCGTTGTTCGGGCAGCAGTCCCCCGGTCTGCAGGCGGTGCTGACCCAGCTCGACGACTTCATCACCAATACCTCCTCGGTGGTCGGCCAGAATCAGGATCAGCTCGCGGGCGCGCTCACCAAGTTCGTCGCGATCGCCGCCCAGATGCGGGCCAATGCCCGCAATCTGACCGAGATCATCGACGTCGGTCCGCTGATGTTCCAGAACTTCGACAATGCGATCAGCCGGGAACACCAGGCGCTGCGCCTGCACGGTCTGCTCGACAAGATCGTGCTCGACAGCGAGGTGGTCTCGCTGTTCTGCGAGCGCGTGCAGATGCGGCTGGACGGTTGCCGCACCGGCAAGATTTCCGATATGGGCCCGGACTTCGGGTTGACCGCCGCGCTGTTGGGACTGACGAAATGACTGTGCGCACCACGTTGGCCGCGGCCTTCTGCGCCGCCGCCGTGGCCGCATCGAGCAGCGGCTGCTCGATGACCGTGGCCGAACTGCCGATGCCCGAACCGGGCATCGGCGGGCCCGGCTATACCCTGCACGCCACATTCCGCGACGCGCTCAATCTGCCCGATCGCGCCCACGTCAAGATCGGCGGCACCGATATCGGTGTCGTCACCGGAATTTCGACGACCGCGTTCCTCGCCGATGTCGAGATGCTGATCCGCACCGACATCCAGCTGCCGCAGGGCACCACCGTGGAGCTGCGCCAGGCGACACCCCTCGGTGACATCTTCGTCGCCATGACCCTGCCCAGTGCCGAGGCCGCCGGGCCACCGCTGCGTGCGGGCGCGACCATCGGCGCCGAGCACACCGCATCGGCCGCCTCGGTCGAGCAGTTGATGATGTCGGTGTCGATGCTGATCAACGGCGGCGGACTCAATCAGGCGGCCAAGGTCACCTCCGAGCTCAATTCCATCTTCGCGGGCAAGGCGCCCCAATTGCAGCACCTGATCGGGGAGATGACCTCGGTCATCAGCGCGCTCAACGCACGCACCGGCGACCTCGACGCGACACTCGCCGGGTTGTCGGTACTGACCGGCGAATTGGCGCGGCGCAAAGCCGAACTCGGCGCCGCGGCCGACAGCTTCCCGCAATTGATCGGACTGTTCGCCGAGAACAACCAGGCCATCGTCGAGCTGATCAACAGGGTGGCCGTGACGATGGACGCCCTCGGCGACTTCAGCGCCACGAACGGGCCGCAGTTCGTCAGCCTGTTCCAGAGCATCCAGAATCTGATGTCCGGGTTCGCGCAGATGGGCGATGACCTGACCGGCACGCTCGAGGGCTTCCACAGCGTCTATCCCTCGGTGATGGACAGCATGCAGGGGCCGACCCTGGCGGTCGGAGCGATCCTGTCCTACCTCGATATCGGTGCGATCACCGATCCGGCCGGCAGCCGCTGGCCCGACGGCACCGATGTGCCGGCGTTCCTCGGCAGCATCACCGACGTGATCGCCAAGGTGACCGGCCGCCTCACCAGCACACCGCAGCAGCCGACCCACGAGGGGCCCCGATGAATTCACCGTTGTGGGAGTGGCTGGTTCGCCGTCGCATCGCGGTAGCCAATGCCGGCCTGGTCGTCGTCCTGGTGCTGGGCAGCCTCTACCTGGGCGGCGCCGTGCTACGGATCGACCCGACGAGTTCGCGCTACGTTGTCACCGTCGAACTGGCCATCTCGGGTGGGCTCACCGCGGGCAGCGACGTGACATTCCGTGGCGTTCGGGTCGGCCGGGTCGATGACGTGCGGGTCGCCGGCGACGGGGTCGCGGCGGTAGCCGAGATCGAGGAGGGCACCCGGATTCCGGTCGGCGGCACAGTCGCCGTCGCCCGATTGTCGGCCGCGGGCGAGCAGTACCTGGATTTCCGCCCCGATACCGACACCGGACCCTTTCTGCGCGACGGCTCCGTCATCGCCCGGGCGGACACCGCCGTGCCCGTGCAGGTGCAGTCGGTTCTGGCGAACATGACGGGCCTGGTCGGCGGATTGAACCCCGACCGCCTCAATGTCATCGTCAACGAACTCGACAAAGCGCTCGCGGGCGGACCGGACGGCTTGCGCAACATGATCTCCGGGATCAGTCGTGCGATGGCGGGGCTCACCGATCTGCTTCCGCAGACCGAGCAGCTGCTGCGCAATCTGGAAGTCATCGCCGCGACGACCGCGCACGCGCAACCCGACCTCGGCACCCTCACCAACGCGGGTAGCGCCCTGTTCCAGCAGTTCTCCGCCGCCGACGCCGAATTGCGGCATCTGCTCCAAGAGGGGCCGGGTCAGCTGGCGACGCTCGGGGGCTTCATCTCCCGCACCCACGACCCGATCACGGACCTGGTGACGAACTTCGTGGCGATCACCCGGGCGGCCAAATTGCGTCAACCCGCGATCGAGCTGCTGTTTCCCACCTTGAGTCGCTTCTCCGAGGCGGTCGGGATCCCCGCCCACGACAACGCCTTCTTCACCCTCGTGGATCCGTGGCCGCGACCGACCTGCGACTACGACACTGTTCCGATCCTGCCGACACAGGCCACCGCCGATACCAGGGTGCGCCTCTACAACTACTGCGTCACCGATAACCCAGCGCTGCAGGTCCGTGGGTCGGCGAACGCACCACGACCCGCCGGCCCCGACAACGGTGCGGGACCGCCGCCCGGTGTGACCGGTGACGAACTGTCCCAGCCCTCGGTGCCCGCACCAAGATAAGGAGCACGAAAAGCAATGACCAACGACGAAACATCCACCAGCACAGCACCATCGGAAGGGCTCGCGGACACAGTCGATGCGAAGACGGCCACCGAGGCCAAGTGGTGGGCGATGGACCGCAGAACTCTCGGCCTGCGCGGTGCCACCGCGATCGTCCTCGGCGCCTCGGTGGCGACCTCGGTGTTCCTGTTCGTGGAGAACAAGAACAGCACCGATCTCCTCGCGGCCCAACAGCAGGCCCGCGAGGCCGCGTGCCACTACGCGCCGGCCTTGGCCGACTACGACAGCAAGAGCCTCGACACCTACTTCAAGGCTGTCCTCGCGGGCGCGACGGGTGACTGGAAGAAACAGTTCGAATCCACCAGCACCGAGCTGCGCGACGCCCTCACCCAGGGTGAGGTCATCTCGAAGGTGACCGATACCCAGTGCGCGCTGCGCTCCGGCGACGAGAACTCCGCTGAGGCGATCGTGGTGATCGGAACGACCATCTCGAGCCTGGGTACCGAGCACAAGCCCAAGCCGAGTCAGCTGTCGATGGTGTTCAACCTGCACAATGACGACGGCCGCTGGCTCGTCGAGAAGGTGAACTCCCCGTTGACCTCGCCTCCCGCCCCATGACGCGGTCCGGCGGATCGACCTCACGCCGCCAGGCGATAGCATGACAGGCAAGATCATCGGGAACTCACTGTCCCCGCGCGGAACAAAGGGTAAGACGACGAGCAGCCAGGCAGACGAATCCCCCGCGGATGCGCCGACTCGCCAAGTCAGGCGCAGGCCGAAGAATCGTCGTGCCCAGATCGCGGCAGAATCGGCCGCCGCCTTCGGCGCGCACGGATACCACGGTGTCAGCATGGACGACATCGCACGGCGCCTCGACATCAGTTCCACCGCGCTGTATCGGCACTTTCCGAGCAAATACGCACTGTTCCGGGAGGAACTTCTGCGATTGTCCGGGATCGCTGTCGGCGCGGTCGAGTTGCCCGCCGAGGCCGCCGACTGGGAGCCGCGCCGGCGCGTCGATCATGTGCTCGACGCCATCATCGGCTTGACCATCGCCAATCGGCCGACCGTGGCGCTGGCTCGCTGGGAGCGCCGCTATCTCGAGCCGGCCGATCTTCAGGAGTTCACCGATCAATTCGCCGCGGCGATCGCCACGCTGCGCAAGCTGATCGGCGAGGTACGACCCGAGTTGGACGGTCGAGACCGGGCGGTTCGCGCAGTCTCGATCTTTGCCGTGGCGAGCAGCATCGGCGACCACCACGCCACCATTCCGGTGAAGGCCCTCGCCCGGCTGCTCCATGCGACCAGCTGGACGTTGATCGACGCTGATCTCAGCGGACACGACAGCACGAAGACTGCCGGTTCGAGGGGCGAGCAACCGCAGCCGTTCAAACATGATCTGCTGCTGGGCAAGGCTGTCGAGCTGTTCCACGAGCGCGGCTATCCGAATGTCAGCATGGAAGATATCGCCGCCGCCGCGGATCTGTCGGCCGCATCGGCGGTGTACCGCTACTACCGCAGCAAGAGCGACCTGTTGGTAGCCGCGTTCCGGCGTGCCGCCGACCGGGTATCGGGAGCGATCGCGCCCGCGACAGCCGCCGCGGACACTCCGGCCGAAGCACTCGGCACACTGATCGAGCTCTATGTCTCCGGCTCGTTCGCCGAGCGCGCGCTGACCTTCGTCTACTACGCCGAGTTCAGCCATGTAGACCAACCCGATCAGGTGACCCTGCGCCATCTCCAGCAGCTGATCATCACCGAATGGGCGAAGTTGGTGGTGGAAGCGAGGCCGGACCTGTCCATCGGCGAGGCCCGGATCCTCGTGCACGCGGCCTTCAGCCTCGTGGTCGACCTCGGGCGCACCTTCGGTGACCATGGAATCAGTCCGCAGGAGACGGTGATCCGTTTGCTGGAGACCATTCTGCTCGGTCAGCCCCTGCCACGGTAGGCAGCGAGCGACTCGCGCCGCAATCGACAGGGGCGTCCGAC